>NZ_NSGD01000039.1:0-16475 GCF_002294955.1 Mesorhizobium sp. WSM3864 | reverse complement strand
ACCAGGCTGGCGGAGATCTCGCCGTGCTTATGCCGTGGGGCAAAAACGGCTTTTATCCGGAGCATGATCAATAGCATCCTGGCCTGACAGCAGTCTGAAATGGGGCCGGAAGCAGATGGTCCGGTTCTGGAACGAAAGGCAGAAAGCTGCCCTTGACCTTGACTCGGCTGTTCCGTTCTGCGTTCCGGCGCGTCTCAAAAGCAGAGGGAGCCGGGATCCAATAATGCGTTGACCGCTTGGCGCTTGCTTGCACGTCGCGAATGACGGATCATCCGCACACCAGCAGCACCCATCTGCGCAAGACGGTCGCATCGCCAAGTGCCTGGCGACATGACGTTGTCGGCAACCTGACGATCGCCGCTCTGACTTCAAGCTCGAGCGCGAGATCGCGCTGAGGATTGTCGGTTAGCAAGCCTGGTTGGTGTCTGGTTTATTCCAGTTGTCGCCGGCACAAACCGCTTTGTACAGTAAACGGAATAGTAAAAAAATGCTGACACACAGCCTCGGTTTCTATACGACCTAATTCTGTTGATGAGGAGGGAAATATGCCTGCAGGTGATCCTAACTTCTGTGCAACTTATACCGCCGATCCGGATGTCGATAAATGGATTGAAGAGGGAAACGAGGAGTTCTACGTCCGATACAAAAATTGGTTGGATGCCGGTTCCCCCAAAGAAATCGATTCTATGACGTACTTTTTCGAAGACAACAAAGAATCGAAGAAGAAACTTGAAGCAGGTGAGTCTCCCAAGACCAACGGTGGCGTTCGCCAATCTGACTGCAAGGCTTTCAATGATTTCGTCGCTGGCTACGTGCCGATTGTGTTAGATCGCGCGGCGCTGGCACGAGCGGACCTTCATGCGATAAGATCTTCTGACAAGGATTTGTTGCAATTTCGGGCAGCTCTTTTCAGCTACTTCATAGGCGATAAGCTAAGTAATGATGAGAAGCGAACCATAAACGGAACACTTTTTGTCCAAGTGGACATTAAGCCGATTGACGCTGGTGGAGGTGAGGCGGACAAGAGACTTTACGCAATTCCGGGGAACGCACTTGTCGGATTCGACCGGAATCTCGGCGACAAAAGGTGGAAGTATGTCGATGAGCAAATTACGAAAGCGCTAGATTCGATACGTGGCAATGTCATCAACATTTCCGGTGCCGTTCAGCTTCGGCTTGGAGGGGAAAAAACGGTGCCGATTTATGAACCGGTCACAATTGGCGACGGCATGGTTATCATGGGCCGCAACTAGCGGTCTCGTGAAGCGGTGGTCCGCAAACAAACCCTTGGGCGAGAGAATTGCGCTGCGGAACGAGTCCTTTGTTCTTCATCAGCAGCCGTCCTCCGTGGTTCCGCGACCCTCAGTCCGGCATTAGCTGCATGCTGGGAATTGATGCCGGAGGCCGGCATTACCAGGGTGGCAGACATAACTGGATTGGACGAGATTGGACTCTGCGTTACGTCAGTT
This sequence comes from Mesorhizobium sp. WSM3864, assembly GCF_002294955.1. NCBI lineage: Bacteria > Pseudomonadati > Pseudomonadota > Alphaproteobacteria > Hyphomicrobiales > Phyllobacteriaceae > Mesorhizobium > Mesorhizobium sp. WSM3864. The sequence continues at coordinate 15,006 of NZ_NSGD01000039.1, read as the reverse complement.
GTTCGCCCAAATTCATGGGCCCTTACAGTTTCATCTGGAAAGGGCTCGACGATTTCACAGGCGTGTATCTCTGGACTGATGGAAGGGTTGGAGATTTTCCATGCAGAGCAATTTGCAGACTGGATTCCGTTTGGCGAGCTTCCCCGTGATTGCGTAGTTCCCGATCTATCAGATCTCCCGCACATAGATGACAAAGAAGCCCCTAAGGCAGCAAAGCCATGGCTGCGTATGGCGACAGGGTTAGAGTTGATCTCAGGCGAAACCGCAGCCGTCCCGTTCGGGCTGGTGCACACTGATTTCAGAAGCGAGACGTTGCAGAAAAATGACGGCTTTGTGGTCTGCAGCAACGGGCTTGGCGGGGGTAGCTGCTACAAAGATGCGGCAACGCATGCATTGTGCGAGGTCATCGAGGGTGATGCCATCGCTCTCTTCAAGGCATCGCAGCCGGGCAGCTTTGGAAGGGTCGATTGGAGGACCATCGAAGACGACGAATCCCAGAACCAATATGCGAGGTGTAGGAGCCTTGGCATTGCCGTCACAGCTTGGGACATAACTACTGAGATTGGCGTGCCTTGCTACTATTGTCGTTTGGTCGAGCGTGAAAGGGGGCCTGTAGGCATCCCCGTCGCCACGGATGGAGCAGGTTGCCATCCACTACCCGCCATAGCTCTCCGGCGTGCATTGTTTGAGGCCATTCAAACCCGCGTTCTTTTGATTTCGGGGGCGCGCGACGACCTGAGACCACGCCATTATTCCGCCAAAGCGCCGAACGACGCGGGGACCGCAGAGATACGGCTTCGCGATTCAGAGTGCTCAGACCGAACAACGTCAGGACTGCTGAACTGGCTGGTCAGTCGCCTAGTTGTGGCTGGTTTTCGACAAGCCATTGTTGTTGATCTAAAGAGTCGCTCCTCGCACCTTTCGTTTGTTAGGGTAGTAGTGCCTGGCTTGGAAACCTATCCGCATGCCGTGGGATACACAAAGGGCCGACGCGCAAAAGCGGCTAAGCTCTCGCAATGAAACCTGTCCTATTTGTTGGGCCCACGTTGAGATCGGTTCCCAGGGGCGCTTCATTTGATTGGCGCCCACCAGCACAACGCGGAGACATTTACCGTGCCGCAGCGGCCGGCACGCGTATGATTGGCCTTATTGACGGTTGCTTCAGGACTGTTCCGTCTGTCCTACACAAAGAGATTCTTTGGGCGTTGAACCGCGGATGTGCTGTTTTTGGCGCCGCAAGCATGGGCGCAATCCGGGCCGCAGAACTCTATCCATGCGGGATGATCGGAATTGGAGCGATCTTTCACGACTTTGTTAGCGGGCGAATAACGCGGGATGATGAGGTTGCAATTGAACACGGCCCCGCGGAGCTTGGCTTCCCACAAACCTCGGAGGCCCTAATCAACATACGATACACCTTGAGAGAAGCCGTCGCTCTCAACAAGATCGCGACGCGAGCAGCCCGTGAAATCGAAGAAATCGCTTCATCAACATTTTATGCGCGCAGAAATCTTGCTGACGCGATCGATGCTTACAACGTGCGCTGCGCACCAGATGGTCTAATCAACACCGAAGTGACCAATTGGTTCTCGCAAAACCGAGTCGACCAGAAAAAGCGAGACGCCCTTGAGTTACTAGCTGCAATGAACCAATACTTAGAAACAGGGCAGTCGCCCAAAAATCAGCTATTTGAGTTCGAGGAAACGATTTTCTTCGCCGAATTTCGGGCCGCAATGGATAATCCGATCATCCGCGATTTCACATAGGGACTCTCTAAGCAGTCACATTGCATGTCCCATTGCGCCTTGCTGCAACTTCGCCTGGCAAGCTTCCGACAAGGCGACGTAGCGAGGGTGATCTCGGACCGGTGCGAGATCGAGATCCTTCGGGATCCATAAGGCAAACTCTTTGGGCATCCTTGGAACACACGCTTCCAACAAATCTATAGATTTATCTATCTCTCCTATTTGCGCCAAGGCGCACGCGAGATTGTATTGGTCCGTTGCGTCATCGGGATCGATAATCAAGGCCCTCTCAATCCATTCGCCTGCGCGCTCTCTTTCACCTAGACGGGCTAGAGCTAAGGCCCCGTGCGCAAGGGAATTCGCGTTGTCAGGACGCGCGGCTACCGCCTTTTCGATTCTCTCTAACGCGCGGTATGTGGCGGTAGTCGACTCCTCGTGTCGACCCAGTGATTTCAGGGCTAAGGCCATCAAATTGAGTGTGGTATAATCTGTATCGAGCAGGCCAGATGCCAGTTCGAGGTGCTGTATAGCTTCTACATTCATGTCACACTCGGAACACGTGGTTCCGAAATTCTGATGCACATCAAATGAGTGAGAGTCTAACCTAAGAGATTCCCGGTGTGAGACAAGTGCTTCTTCAAACTCTCCTCTTTCAGCTAGGATGCGCCCCATGGCAGCGTGGGCCTCCGCCGAAGTTGGGTCTAGCTCCAGAGCCCTCTTCGCTGCTTCAAATCCAGAATCGGAAGTCCTGCCGCTAAAATTTAGGTAACAAAGGCATAGGGCTGATAACGCCCATGCGCGGGCGTAGTTTGGATCCAGTCCTATTGCTTTCTTGCATGCGCGCAGCGCGATCTCGTAGTTGCGCGCACCGCGGATTTCGAAGTAGCGACGGCCCATCAGGTAAAGTCGATATGCTTCGGTGTCGAGAGTGGAGCGTGTTACGATCGCCTCGCGTTCCTCGGGAAGCAGACGAACTTTCAGCGCAGCAACAATCGCGCTTGATAGTTCGTCTTGCAGAGCAAACACGTCGCTGAAATTGCGGTCGTAGCGCTCCGCCCAAACATGAGTGTCCTTCACCGCGTCGATAAGCTGAGCACTTAGGCGCACACGGCCACCAGACTTGCGGACGCTCCCTTCGAGCACGTATGCGACCTGAAGCTCCTGAGCGATCCGATTGACCTTAATCTTGCGTCCCTTGAACGAGTACGCCGTACTCCTAGAAAGCACCTTTAAGGCGGAAATTCTAGATAAATCCGTAATAATATCGTCCGTAATGCCGTCGCTGAAATATTCTTGTTCTGGATCGCCGCTAATATTTGCAAACGGCAAAACAGCTATTGATAGACCGACTTTCTTGGGTTGATTCTCATTTCTGCTGGCATCCGAGGAACGGCCACCCGACACGCTATACATGTGCAGCGCGCGCGTAATATTTTTGAGCGAACGCTCGCCCAAATCTTCGAACTGGAAATTACCTTTTCCGTGGACTTGTCCAAATACCATTTCGGAAATGACGATGCCGCCGGGATCCGCCTCGTGCTCCAGCCTAGCGGCTATGTTGACACCCTCACCGTATATGTCGTCGCCCTGCGCGATGACCTCGCCAATATTGATTCCCATGCGGTAGAGGACTTGCTTTTCCGGGGCCACGTTGTTGTTCGCCGTGGCCATGGCCCCTTGCAGCTCCAGGGCACACTCTACCGCGCTAACAGCACTATGAAATTCCAATAGAATACCGTCGCCCATTAGCTTGACGACCCGACCATTGTGCGCAGCTACCAATGGTTCAAGAATTTCGCTTTGACGCGTCCTGAGAGCGGCGAACGTGGCGGCTTCACTTGCCTCCATAAGCCGACTGTATCCAACCACATCAGCGAAAAGAACGGCGGCGAGACGACGCTCCAACATATCCTCCGGTCGACCATAGGTAGCGATCGACAACAACTGAGTCTACCGTTTTGATTCGCTTCCCTACCAACCTGCGCTGGGTAGCTACTAACTAGCGTCCGCTTTCAGGCAGTGGCAAAGCTGGCCGCAACGGCAAAGTTCAGGCGCAAAGCCGCCATCGGCTCTATCTCGATCCAGACTAGTAGTCTGGGCTCCTGCAGCGTCGTGCGATGGTGACCATCGAAATGGCAGCCGCTCCTCGCCTGCCCATTGGCGTGATCCAGGGTCCGTAAGGCATTTCCCTAATTGAGGCTCCTCGTCAGGTCATTCACCTCAACCTGTAGGGCCAACGAGGCGGACCGCCGACTCGCTCCCGGCAGCCGGGTCCGACATATTGATACCGGTGCTTCAGTGAGCCGATCAAGTTTGCAAAGCGGCTTCCGACGTCCCGACCTCCTTTACAAGCGCCTGCAGTTCTCCCGGAGCGAGAGACAGAAAGTTCGAAGACCTTCCAAGAACCCCAGTCGACCGCGAATTGTGGAACCGTCGACTACCGCTTGGGCCGCGCCGGAAAAACCGCCCTTTCCCTTGCGAATTGACTGTGTGCAAGTTGGCCAGGGCGTCAGCGAATGCGACTTCCTTCTTCATCGAAGACACGGACGCGCGTCGGCTGGAAGCGCAGCGGGATCGTCTCGCCGAAGCGCGGCTGATCCTCGCGGCGTTCGGCAACCACCGTCTCGCCGCTCGGCAGCGCGCCGTGTACGTAAGAGGTCGAGCCCAACCGCTCGGTGACGTCGACGGCAAGCGAGAGCTCGACGCCCTGCTTCTCGTCGAGATGCTCCGGCCGGATGCCCAGCGTGACCACGCGGCCATTCTCCAGCCTGCTCTTCAGGTGCGATATGTCCACCCTCGCCTCGCCGACTGTCAGCGACTTGCCATCATCGACGACCGTGGCCTTGAGGAAATTCATGCGCGGCGTGCCGATGAAGCCGGCGACGAAGGCATTGTCGGGATCGTCATAGAGCGACAGCGGCGTGCCGGTCTGCTCGATCTTGCCGGCCTTCAGGACGACGATCTTGTCGGCAAGCGTCAGCGCCTCGGTCTGGTCATGCGTGACATAGACCATCGTGCGGCGGATCGACTGGTGCAGGCGTTTGATCTCGGCGCGAAGCTCGGTGCGAAGTGCCGCGTCGAGGTTCGACAACGGCTCGTCGAACAGGAAGAGGCGCGGGTCGCGCACCAGCGCCCGGCCGATGGCGACGCGCTGCCGCTGGCCGCCGGAAAGCTCGCGCGGCAGACGCGACATGAGCGGCTCGATCTGGAGCAGGCGCGCGACGCCGGCGACCTTCTCGTCCGAGATCCTGCGGTCGAGACCGCGCATCTTTAAGGGAAAGGCGACATTCTGCGCCACCGTCATGGTCGGATAGAGCGCGTAGGACTGGAACACCATTGCGACGTCACGGTCCCGTGCCGGCAGGTTGGTGACGTTGCGGTCGCCGATGACGATGGTGCCGGAGTCGATCGGATTGAGGCCGGCCACCGCATGTAGCAGCGTCGACTTCCCGCAGCCGGATGGGCCGAGCAGCACGACGAAGGACCCCTCCTCCACCTCGACCGAGACGTCGTCCAGCACCTGGACCGCGCCGTAAGACTTCGAGACCGACCGTATCGAGAGTTGCGCCATCTGAAGTTCAGCCTTTCACGCTGCCGAGCGTCATGCCGCGCACGACCTGCCCCTGCACCAGGATGCCGAGCACGATCATCGGCAGCATGATGAGGGTGGCGGCAGCGGTCAGCGCGCCCCACTGTATGCCCTGGAATGTCAGGAACGAGGTTATCGAGACCGGCAGCGTCTGGGTGTCACGGCCGGTCAGCACAAGCGCCACGAAGAACTCGTTCCAGGTGAACAGCACGCACAGGATCAGCGTGGCGATGATGCCGCCGCGCGCGGCCGGCAGATAGACGTGCCAGAAGATCGAAAACTCGCGCGCGCCGTCGACACGCGCGGCATCGCGCAGCTCCTTCGGAATGTCGTCGAAGAAGGTGATGAGCAGCGAGATGGCGAAGGGCACGTTGACGAAGGCATAGGCGGCCACCAGCAGCCAGTGCTTGTTCAGCGCGCCGATGCGGGTCGCCAGATAGTACATCGGAATGACGAAGAGCAGCGCCGGCGCGATGCGCAGGCTGAGGATGAATTTTTCCCGCGCGCGACGCAGCTCCGCCGGCTGCTGCGCCAGCCCATAAGCCGCGACCGAGCCAACGGCGACGGCGAGCGCGCTGGACAGGATCGAGACGATGAAGGAATTGGCAAAGGCGCTGAGGAAACCACGATTGGCGAAGACCGTCCGGTAATTGTCCAGCGTCGGGCTGAACAGCCAGGCGGGCGGAATGGCGAAGGCATCGCGCGTCGTCTTGAAGGAGGTGACGACGACCCAGTAGAGCGGGAACAGCACCGCAAGCAGAAGCAGGACCAGCCCGACATAGAACAGCACGCGCCTGGCCATCATCGGTCCCCCGTCTTCGGGAAGAGCACGCTGTACATGGTCAGCAGCGCGACATTGGTGAACACCGTCAGGATGACGGCGATCGCGAGCGCATAGGAGATGTCGAAATTGGTGAAGGCGACGATGTAGCCGTAATAGTTCAGCGTCTCGGTCGACAGCGCCGGCCCGCCGCGAGTCATGATGTAGAAGAGGTCGAAGGCTTTGATGCTGTCGATCGCCCGGATCAGCGCGACGATGGCGAGTGCGCGGCGCAGCATGGGCAGGAGCACATACCAGGTGACCTGCCATTCGCGCGCGCCGTCGACGCGGGCGGCGTTGAGCGGATCGGTGGGCGCCGATTCAAGGGCCGCCATCACCAGGAGGATGACGAAGGGCGTCCATTGCCAGATATCGGCGATCAGCACCGAGAACAGCGCGATCTGCGGGCTGCCCAGCCAGTCGACCTGGGAGATGCCCACCAGTGACAGAAGATAGTTGGCCATGCCGGTGGCGGGGTCGAAGAGGAAGCGCCAGGTGAGCCCAACAACCACCGGCGTCATGATGATCGGAACAAGCAGCAGGGTGCGCACCAGCCGTTTCATGGCGAAGTCGCGGTCGAGGAAGAGCACGACAGCGAGGCCGAGCGCGATCTCGATCACCGTCGCCAGAGCGGTGAACTGCACTGTGCGCCAGAGCGCGGCCAAGGCGCGCGGATCACCGAGGAAGCGGATGTAGTTGTCGAGCCCGACGAATTTCTCCCGCCCTGCCCGCATCAGCGACAGATCGTGCAGCGATATCCAGATGACGAACAACGTCAACGCCACCGACGCCACCGTCAGGCAGACGATGATCGGTTGGAAGAAATGTCTTGTGGGATCGGACGCTGGAGCCACGGGTCTCATCGGATCAACCTGAGAATCTCACCCTGCCGCGCACAGGGAGCGCACGCGGCAGGGCACGCCTCTCGACCTTAGCGGGCGAGTGCGGCGTTGTTGGCTTCGTCGGCTTCCTTCAAGGCGTCGGCGGCGCTCGCGGTTCCGGCGAGCGCCTTGGAGACGGCGATGCCGGTGTTGTTGATGATCTCGTTCGCCTTCTCGACCGTCGGCAAATATTGCGGATTGCCGGCGTTGATGGCCGCGATCATGCCTTCCTTGAAAGCGCCATAGCGCTTGCCGAAGCTGTCGCTGTTGAGCGCCGAGAGCGAGGTCACGCCGGAGTTGGGATCGGTCTCGATCGACTTCAGCTGCTGTTCCTTGGCGGTCGCCCAGGCGGCGAAGAGCGCTGCCGCTTCCTGGTTTTTCGATTCGGCCGAGACATACATCGAATGCACGGCGAGCGAGGACGAGCCGCCCTTTGGCGAGGTCGACTTCATCGGCACCGGCACGTAACCGACCTTGCCGACCACCGTCGAGACGGCCGGGTCCTCGTTATAGGCGCCGTTGACGGTGGCATCGAGCGTGATCGCCGCCTTGCCCTGCTGGAAGAGCAGCCGGTTCTCTTCCCAGCCGAAATTGGCGACGCCGACCGGGCCGTAATCCTTTAGAACCTTGGTGAAGGCGACGAGCGCGGCGACGCCTTCGGGTGTGGCCAGAGCCGACTTGCCGTCCGCGCCAAGGAACGACCCGCCGAAGCCCCACAGATAGGCCGCCCAGACATAGACGCCCTGGATGCCCTGCTGGCCGCGCATGGTGATGCCGGCGACCTGCTTGTTGGTCTTTTCCGAGATGGTTTTCGCCGCGTTCTCGATGTCCTCGAAGGTCTTGGGCGCCGCCAATCCATATTGCTCGAACAGGTCCTTGCGATACATGACGAAAGTGCTCTCGCCATAGACCGGCAAGCCGTAGACCTTGCCGTCGAGAACGTTGGTGTTGAAATAGCCCGGCACGAAATCGGCCTTGTCGAAATTCTCCTTGTGCTTGGCCAGGAAATCGTCGAGCGGCACGATGTAGCCGGACTTCACGAAACCCGGCAGGTAGATGATGTTGTTCTGGACGACGTCGTAGCGGCCGGACTTGGACGAGAATTCCAGCAGCTCCTTGGCGGTAATATCGGCCTCGGGTACCACTTCGATCGCGACATCGATGCCGGTCTTCTCCTTGAACTCCGGCAACATCTTCTGGATGGCTTCGGTGGTCGGGTGGCCTTCGAGCAGCACCGAGATCTGCACGCCATTGAAAGGCTTGTCGTCGGCCGAGGCCGGCGCGGCCATGGCGAGCGCGGCGGCGGCCGCGCCGAGCATCAGTAGATTGCGTCTGTTCAGCATGTTTTCGTCTCCCATTCTTGGGCCGTCTGGCCTCGTTGCAACAGCGCCGTCGGTTTATTGAGCTCAACCGAGGCGCACGATTTCGCCGCTCTGCGCCGACTGCATCATGGCAAGGGTGAGCTCGAGCGAACGAAGGGCTTCCCGTCCGGTGGCGATCGGCATCGCCGCGCCGTCCAGCCAGGCGATCAGGCTGTTGAGCTGGCGCGCGAGGTCGCCGTCGAAGCGGCCGTTGATGAGGGGCCAGTGCTGGGTGTCGATCTCGCGCGACGCTTCATTGCTGGCGAAATAGAGTCCGCTGTCGCCGCATTGGACCTCGAAGGATCCATCGGTGCCGATGAGTTCCATGCGCGCGTCGATCATGTGGCGCGCGCCGGATGGCAGCGACCAGGCGCTCTCGAAATTGACGACGGTGCCACCGGAAAAGCGCACGATGGCCGCGAGGCTGTCCTGCGTGCCCGAGGCGCCGAGCAGCTTGTCGGTCTGCTGCGCGTAGACCGACACCGGCTGCTGGCCCTCCAGCATCCACAGCACCATGTCGACGTCGTGGACGGTGACATGCAGCGCCAACGGCAGCTTGCCGCCATAGCGCTTCGGACCTTCGGTGCGAGCGCTGTTGCGGCGGGTGTAAATGTGGATCGGCTCGCCGATCCGGCCAGTGGTCATCAGTTCCTTGGCGGCGGCGTAGCGCGGGTCGAACCGCAGCAGGTAGCCGACGCCGAGCTTGACCTTGGCCGCCTCGCAGGCGGCGATGATTGCCTTGGCGTCCTCGACCTTGGAGGAGATGGGCTTCTCGACGAAAACGTTGATGCCGGCTTGGGCAACGGCGACGGCCGGTGCCAGATGCAGATTGTCAGGCGTGCAGATCGAGACAAGGTCGAGATCGCGTTCGCCCGACAGCAACGCCTGGTGGCTGTCATAGACCTTGCAGCCCGGCGCCTTCGCCGCCACCGCCTCGGCCAGCACGCGGTTGGGGTCGACGATGGCCGCGAGCTCCGCGCCCACCATGCCGGCAAAGATGCCTGCATGCATGGAGCCCATGAAGCCTGCGCCGATGACGGCGACGCGGCGACGCTTGGTCATGTCGGATTCCTTTTCAGTTGCGGATGGACGCTCCAGGCGGCCACCTCGTGGGCGAAGCGGCGGGTGATAGCATCGGGCCGCGTGATGGCGCCGCCGACGACGATGAAGCGGGCGCCGAGCTCGAAACAGCGGACGGCCTCGTCTGGCGTCCAGATGCGGCCCTCGGCGACGAAAGGCAGGCCAGCGCGAGCAAATTCCTCCATCAGCGCGAAGGCGGGGCCGCGCTGGTCGCTGGAATAGTCGGTGTAGCCGGCCATGGTGGTGCTGATGAGGTCAGCGCCGGCGTCGAGCGCGCGCTTGCCTTCATCGAGCGTGGCGACATCGCCCATGGAGAGCCGCCCCCTCGCCGCGATGCTGGCGAACATCGCCTTCGACGCGGCCGGACGCGGCCGGCTGGTGGCGTCGATCGCGACGATATCGGCGCCGGCCTCGATGACGGCGGCGACGTCGTCGAGCGTCGGCGTGATGTAGACCTCGGTGTCGTCACGCTTGACCTTGATGAGGCCGATCAGCGGCACCTCGACCGCGGCGCGGACGGCGTCGATGTTGGCCGCGCCTTCGATGCGCACGCCAGTGGCGCCGCCCAACACGACGGAGCGCGCCATCGCGGCGATGTGGTCGGCAGCGTCGAGCGGCAGGCCGGACTCGGCTTGGCACGACACGACCAGCGTTCCATCGAGTGTGGCGAGCAAATCGCCCTGCTTGGCCTGCACCGGGGCATCTCCTGGAAGAGCACTACCCCTCCAACCAAGCGCAGATAAAAGTTTTTGTCAATAAGTTATGTTCGATGAAAATTTCCGTCATCACTCTTCGAACGCGCCAGCATCGCCGCGCCAAGCAGGCCGGCATCGGCGCCCGCACGCGCGGCGACAATGGGACGCCGGTAGACGCGCGGCAGGTCGAGCGAGCGCGCCTGAAGCGCCTCGATGAAGCCGTTGGCGAGGCCGACGCCGCCGCCGACGGCAACGCAGTCGACATCGACCGAGGCCGTCAGGTCGGCAAATGCGTGGACCAGCGCGACGACCGCGCCGGCGATGATTTCCGCGGCAATGCCGTCGCCTTGTTCCGCCGCTGCGAACAACTCTGGCGTCGCAACCTTGCGGCCAAGACGCGCGCTGCCCGCCCGCGCCAGGGCCGTACCTGAGGCGACCGTTTCCAGGCAACCACGCCGGCCGCAGCCGCACAGGATGCCGCCGCGTTCGGAGCGCGTATGCCCGACATGGCCGGCAAGCCCGGTGGCGCCGCTTTCCAGCCGACCGCCTATCACCAATCCGCAGCCGATGCCGGTGGAGACGGTGAAGAAGGCGAAGTTGCGAAAACCCTTGCCGGCGCCAATCGTGAATTCGGCCCAGGCTGCGGCCTGGGCGTCGTTGACGACCAGTGGCGGCGTGCCGAAGGCGCGCTCAATCGCCGAGGCAATCGGATAGCCGTCCTCGATCGGCAGGGTTTCGGGGTTCAGCGCCGTCAACGCGCCGTTGCGAACGATGCCGGTGGTAGCGACGGCGACGGCACCAAAACCGCTTTTCGGCGCAAGCTCGGCGATGGCTGCTACTAAGTCGTCGCCCATGCCGGTGCGCGGCGTCGCCGCCTGCCGGCGATTGGCGATCCTGTCGCCGCTCAGTTCGGCTGTCGCTATCTTGGTCCCGCCGATATCGATGGCGAGCACCGGCAAATCAGAAGCTGCGGTCACTCACGACCTCCGCCGTGCGGCTGAGCTCGACCAGCCGCTTCGGATCCTGCCTGGTCATCTCGGTCACCAGCGCATCGACGATGAGCAGCTGGCTGATCTTCGAGGGGAAGGCGCCGCCGGTGAGCGGCGTCTCCGGCCAGGAGGCGATCAGCGCCAGGTCGCAGGCGGCGATCAACGGGCTCTTCGAGCGGTTGGAGATGCCGATGACGAAGGCGCCTTTGGAGCGGGCGAGTTCGGCCACGCGCACGGCATCGATCGTCGAGCCGGAGCTCGAGATCACCACCTGCACCGTTCCAGGCTGCGCCGTTCCCGCCGCCATGACCGCCAGATGCGCGTCGCCCAGCGCGCGGCTGAACTTGCCGATGCGGGTCATCTTGTAGGCAAGATATTGCGCCGTGACTGCGGAAGCGGCGATGCCGAAACACTCGACCGTGGTCGCGCCCAGCAGCTTGCGCGAGGCGGTGCCGATATCTTCCCGGACGATCAGCTGCTCGGTTTCGCGAAGCGAGGTGATCGCGGTTTCCACCAGCCGCTGGATCTCGTCGGAAGGCAGGCCATTGTCCCTCGACCGCTCGTCGGTCGCGAGCTCCTTCGCCAGCGCCAGCTTGAAGTCCTGGAAACCGGAAAAGCCCTGATCGCGGCAGAAGCGCATAACGCTCGCCTCCGACGATCCGGATGCTTCGGCAAGCTCGGTTATGCTCTGGCGCAAGGTGGCGTCGGGCTGCGCCAGCACCGTCTCGGCGACGCGCGCCAGCGCCGGCGTCATATCGCCCGCCGCCGCTCTCAGCGAGGCTATCAGCGCATGTGTCATGAAGTCCCCTCAAAGGTTCTCGGTGCGAGCATGATCTTATCCAAAAATCGTCCTCACTCTTGGGATCATGCTCAAAAATGCTCCGCTACCCACGGCGGCGGTCCCGCAAACAGCTGGTCACAGCGGCGTATGCCAGCCGAGTCGCCGGCCACGAGGCCATACCGCGCGAGTTTCGAGGCGCTGCGAAAGCCCGTGAAGAGCTGGACGAAGGCCGGCGCATGCACGCACACGACCGGGTCGGACGCAACACCCCCCTCGCCCACCTCGGCGGCGCCTTCGCGAACATCGATTGCGAGTGACTTATCGCCGATCCGCAGCGCGAGCTTTGCCTGGTCGACATGGTAGCCGCGCTGGCGCAAGGCCGCTGCTGGATCGAGCGCGCGCAGCAACCACTCCTCCTGATGAGCCAGCCGCCAGCCCTTATCCGGCATCGCCGCCACCAAATCGTCCTGCGGGGCGCCATGCCAGCGCACAGCCGGGTACACCGAGCGGAAGCGGGCAAGAAAGGAAAGCAACCCCTGCACCGCATCGGGCGAAGCGGCAAACCAGTCCCGCACCTTCAGACAGGTTTTGTCGCCCATGTCGAGTATCAGATAGGCGGCCTCGCCTTCGGCAAGATAGGCCGCGAGAGCGTCGGTCGGCGCGCGCCGCAACTCGTTCCAGTGCGCGGCGCCGCGATCAAGCAACCCGGATTCGGCAAGTGTCTTTGCAACATAGGCTCCGGCCAGGCGCGGATCGTCGAGCTCGACGCGATCGAAGGCGAGCCGGCTTGCCGAAGGGAGTGCCACCGTCGCCGCCTCGTAGACGATCTCGTGGCCTGCAAGCTCGAAACCGGCCTTGCGGTAGACCGGCCGAGTCGAGGCAAAGAGGGTGGCGATCGCGGCGCCGTTGCTCTTCGCCTCGTCGCAAAGGGCATCTACAAAAGGCACGGCTAGTCCCTGTCCACGCCGTTCCGGCGCGATCGCCACATGCACGATGTTGGCCGCCTGCACGGGCTTGCCGTGGAAGATATGCGCCGTCTGCAGCAGACCCGCGCACACTACCGGACGGCCGCCCTCGCCGCGAATGAGCCGCAGCGTTTCGAGCCCGATGTTGGAGATGTATTCGTGCGAACGTCCCGTGCTGAAACCGAAGGCCCAACTTAGCAAGCTGGCGATGTCGACGACATCCTTGGTCGTCGCCATGTCGAGTGTGAAGTTTTTTTTCATATCTCATCCAGCTATGACGCTTTTCATCATAGCGGGAAAATGAGGACACGCAATGGGGGCTGCTCAACCTCGACAAATTTTGCGTCGGCACCGCTTTAGCGATGGGCTGCAAGGCGTTGAGGTAGTTATTTCAGTCGCTCGATTTTGGCTTGGTCGTCTCCGCTCTTAGGACGCATCATGATTGGGGGCCGCGACCGGCATGAGACGCAAAGCAGCTATTCGGAGAAGATAAATGCAGTCGTCGAGTGGACCGCATCAGCTCGTTGAATCAACTTTGGCGAACTGCCTTCGTAACCAATTGAGTAACAACGATTTTGTTATTCGCTGAGGGTCATCAGGTTGACGACGCCTCTTGTGATCCAGTCACGATCAGCTCCATGCAAAATATCAAGGACTTTGCCGTGAAGAGCCGCATTGGCTGCTGCGACGATGCAACCACCGCGCTCCGCGGGGTCCCCGTCCCAGCCGGTGACCGTTCCGCCGGCCTTCTCGATTATCGGGATGAGGGCGACGTGCCGTCAGGGGAAGAAAGTCGTGAGCTGCCATTGCGACACCGACGATCGAGCCGAACGCCGCCCTTCAGACCAGAAACACCCATCGATGAGACCGCTCCGGTGTGCTCACTACGCTGGATCGAGGAAGCTTTTGGCGGCCGTAACCTACCGCGTCGGCAAGTGGCGTTCTGCTCGAAGCAACGCCCCGCTCCCCCAGGCATGCGTGTTCGCTTCACCGATGAGAGCCTTGCGAGTGACGCCTAGCGACTTGCTTCCAATCCGCCCTGCAGAAGTCGCCAATCGGACTTCCAAGGCAACATCAATCTAGCGAAACTCGTCCGAGGCAGCCCCACCCGACAGCCAGGTGAAGGCGACGACGCCGCTGAACCGGTATTCCTCTGTACGTTCGAAGTGCTGTGCTCCAGTCTTCCGGAACACGGGTTTGCCATTAGGGGGTCGGAACAAGAATTGTTCCCGCAAACACGATAAGATCGAACGAAGCACGAACGCGCGTGATTGATCTGAAGACTAAGCTGCCGGCCATTTACGGAGCGATCTATGACGGTGCGGATGTGGTGATGCTATCGGCAGAGTCTGCAACCGGAGCTTATCCGGTGGAAACTGTCGAAATGATGAGCCGCATCATCGAGAAGACGGAGAGGCACAAGCATTACAGGCTGATAGTGGAGGCGACCGAGCTGGAAGTCGCACAGAGCCCTCCTCATGCGGTTCCTTCCGCCACAGCTGGAGTAGCAGCCGCACTCAAGGCGCCAGCGATTGTCGCATATACCGCCAGCGGGACGACGGCATCAAGAATCTCGCGGGCGCGCCCTCCCGTACCGATTCTCGCATGTCAGCTCAGCTCTATTGGGGTGTCGTCAGCCTGCGATCCGAGGACATCGCTGATTACGAGAACTCGATCGAGCGGGCGGAGCAGGCCGCGCTCGATGCGGGACTGGCGAGACGATGTGAGTACATCGTCGTCGGCTTCCCTTCGCCCAACCGGGTAGCACCAACAATCTCCGCGTTGCGCAAATCGGCACTCGCTAGAGGTTTCGGGATCAGAGGAATGAGAGCGGCATGCGCGTGCTGGCGATGTGCTCGGGCGGCAACAGCAGCTATCTGTGCTGGCAGGAGTCAAGATTGAAGGCGGGCTAAGTCGTCTTTCAAGCGGCCGGAATGGGGCCAACTGCAGAATGACAGCGTCCGGCCCCCCAAATGCCATAGCCATTCGGCCTGGGCTGCACCGCCCTCCTCTGAATCAGCGTCGCGCGTTGTACTTGGCGTCGACCTGATCGATGGCGGCGACATTGCCGGCCGACCGCCCCTTTGGATCGAACGTCTC
>NZ_NSGD01000038.1:0-17887 GCF_002294955.1 Mesorhizobium sp. WSM3864 | reverse complement strand
ACCAGGCTGGCGGAGATCTCGCCGTGCTTATGCCGTGGGGCAAAAACGGCTTTTATCCGGAGCATGATCAATAGCATTCTGGCCTGACAGCAGTCTAAAATGGGGCCGGACGCGGACCGGCTGCTGTTGGAGTCATGTAATGGATAACGGACATAAAAACGTAGGGAATCCACGAAGCCCTATTGCACATCCTGCAAGGGCTTGCTTCCCGCCCGTCAGGGCTCTGAACCTCGTCGTCATAGCCGATGCCGTTGCCAAACGCTTGCCGGGGTAGAGCCTAGACGGTCACCGGACGCTTACGGCTGCGAAGCTTCTTTCGAACCGGTCCACGACATCATCGACATCTGCCATCGCTAGGCAGAGCGGCGGGCACATCCGGATGACGTTCCGGTAGGGACCGGAGCGACTGGCGACGAGCCCGTTGCGGCGTGTCTCCTCGAAGACGGCTAGCGTCTCCTCTGGCGCCGGCTCTTTCGTCGCGCGGTTCTTGACCAGCTCGATTGCCAGCATCAGGCCACGGCCTCTGACGTCGCCGATGATCGAATGGCGTTCCTTCAAGTCCTCGAGCCGCGTCCTGAGCGCGCCACCGACAGCTCGCGCGTTCTCCTGCAGCCGCTCCTCCCGCATCACGTTGAGGACGGCCCTGCCGGCCGCGCAGGCGACAGGATTGGCACCATAGGTGTGGAACAGGAATTTGTCGGCCATCGATTCGGCAACGTCGCGTTTGGCGATGACTGCGCCGAGCGGGATGCCGTTGCCGACGCCCTTCGCCACCACCACGATATCAGGCTCCACGCCATGCGATTCAAAAGACCAGAACGCCTCGCCTGTGCGCCCGACGCCAGCCTGCACCTCGTCGATGATACAAAGCCCGCCCGCGGCGCGAACGCGCTCGAACGCGCCTGCAATATAGCCTTCGGGGATGGGAACGATGCCGCCATAGCCCTGCACTGGTTCGATGATCATGCCCGCCAGCCTGCCACTTGTCGAGGTCGCGATGGCCCGGTCGATTTCCTTCAGGTATGGCTCCACGCCTTCGCCGTGGACGCCGCGATACTGGTTCGGCTCGGGCACGAAGGTCACGCCGCCAAGCTGTGGGACGCAGTGGCGGAAGCCGGCTATACCTGTCACCGACTGCGCGCCGAATGTGGCGCCGTGATAGCTGGAGGCAAGCGCCAGCATGTCGATGTTGCCGGTATGCGAACGCGCCATCAGAAGCGCGAGGTCGATCGCTTCCGCACCGGAGTTGGTGAAATGGACGACCCACTCATGGCCGGCCGGCATCGTGCTGGCCAGTTCTTCGGCATATTGGGCCGGCACCGGATGGTAGAACATGGTGGTGCAGTGGGTGAGTTCCGCGACCTGTTCGCTCGCCGCCTTGACGACCTCCGGGTGGGCGTGTCCCACCGAAATGCAAAGGTTCATTCCAAGCAGGTCGATGTATTTCCTGTCCTGCTCATCCCATACATATTGTCCTCGGCCACGCTTGATGATCAGCGGATCTTTGTAGGGGACGAATTTGCGTTGGGAGGCGGAGTAGAAGCGGTTCCTGCGGTCGACGATAGCTTGCGTCGACCAGTCGGTCGCGAGCGATGAATGGGTATGAGGAGCGTTCATCTCTTGGCCTCCCGGATTGGATGGCAACA
Source organism: Mesorhizobium sp. WSM3864 (assembly GCF_002294955.1). Lineage (NCBI taxonomy): Bacteria > Pseudomonadati > Pseudomonadota > Alphaproteobacteria > Hyphomicrobiales > Phyllobacteriaceae > Mesorhizobium > Mesorhizobium sp. WSM3864. The sequence goes on along the minus strand of NZ_NSGD01000038.1, from coordinate 16,241 downwards.
GGATAGAACATGGACGAGCGCCGAAGGCATCCGGCAAAATCCTCCATCAGGATAACTGATGCCGCCGATTAGCAGCTTCGGGGACCCGACGGGCGCAATACGCTGCGCCTCATGTTGAAGCGACGGATGGGTCCAAAGCGTAATGGTCCGGAGGCAGATCGGGCAGGCGCTCGTTTATCGTCTCTTTCAGCACCTCCGCAGTGCGCGCGGCAAAGGCCTCGGGCAGATCTCCCAGCTCGCGTTCACGCGCAACCAGGAGGATGTTGCGTGACAGGCTCGTAAACGGCAGCGGATGGATGTCGATTTCCATCCCCTCCGCAAGGCCGTCGATGAGCAGGGTCGGCGTCAGGATGGCAAAGCCCATACCCGCCGCCACGGGCGCCATCACGACGCTGGAACGGTCGCCCTCCATTGCCCGCGGCAATTCTATGCGCAACCGGCTGAGATGCTGGTCGACGCGCAAGCCGACCGGCGTCTCCCTCGAGAAGCGGACGAATGCGATTTTTTTAGAAAGCTTGGCGATGTCGCCGACATCGCCGGAAAAGCCCTTCGGCGTCACAAGCAGGAATTTTTCGGTCATGACCGGGTAGCGCGTCATTCCCTCGATCTCGAACAACTCGCCCGAGGTTACCGCAAGATCGGCGCGGCGGGCGCGAAGCAGCGCCACGTGGTCGGTGGCGAGTCCGGCAAAAAGGCTGAGTTCGGGAATGCCGAAATTTTTGCGCGCCAGCACGGAAAGCGCCGGTGCCAGCGTGGTGGCGATGGACGCCAGCAACGCCACCCTGAGCAGCGGCAGTGGCGCGGCGTTGATGCGGCGGGCGTCGGTGCGCAGCCCCTCGACTTCGGCCAGGATCGCGGTGGCCCGGCGGTGCAGCGCAATCCCCGCCTTGGTGAGTTCGATGGGCCTCAGATTGCGGTCGATCAGGCTAACGCCGAGGGCTGTTTCCAGGTTCTTGAGATGCTGCGAGGCGGCGGATTGGGTCATGCCGAGCATCTGCGCCGCCTGCGTCACATGCCGCGTTTCAACGACGGCAGCAAAAACCTCGATCGATCGAAAAAGGTTGAAGTCAAAGCTTCCGCTCTTCACCAGAGTTCCTTCTTGGGACCGTGCATAAGTTTTCCTAATGTTGCAGAAATCCCATTGAGCGCAAGCCTGCTTGGCGGGAAAGATCGCCCGTCTCGACCGCAAGGATATCGTATCGGTGCAGGAAAACGCTCGGATCGTAATCATAGGCGGCGGCGTGATCGGCTTGAGCGTCGCCTATCATCTTGCCGAGCTCGGCGCCACCGATGTCGTTCTCATCGAGCGCAACCAGTTGACGAGCGGCACCTCCTGGCACGCGGCCGGGATCGTGGGGCCGCTCAGGGCAACGCTCAACCTGACGCGACTGGCGCAATACGCGACCGAACTGTTCCCGAAGCTCGAAGCGTTGACTGGCCAGACCTCAGGTTACCGACAAACCGGAGGCGTCTGGCTGGCGCGCCGGGAAGAGCGGATGAGCGAGCTCAGACGGATCGCGCATATAGGGGACGTCTGCGGCCTTCGGGTGGAGATCGTCGGAGCGGATGTCGTCGGGGCCCGGGTTCCAGGAATCGCGCTGGACGGGCTCGTGGGGGCGCTCTGGGTCGAGGAAGACGGGCAGGCTAATCCCGTCGATATCTGCGCGGCCTACGCCAAGCGGGCACGCGCCGCCGGCATCCGGATCCTGGAAGGAACGGCCTGCCGCGGCTTCGTGATCGAGAAAGGCCGCGTCGCCGGCGTCAAGCTCGCCTCGGGCTTGGCGATCCGCTGCGAGACCGCGGTGAACTGCGCCGGCGCCTGGGCAAGGCAGATCGGCGCCATGGCTGGCGTGCCGGTGCCGCTGCAGGCGGCCGAGCACATGTATGTGGTGACCGAACCGGTCGCCGGGCTGCCCAATCCTTTCCCGATTGTGCGCGACCTGGACGAGGGCATCTACGTCAAGGGCGATTCCGGCAAGCTGGTGCTCGGCGGCTTCGAGCCGAATGCCAAGGCCCTTGACGTCACCGGCCCGGTCGGCGACAGGCCTTTTCTCGAATTGCCGGAAGACTGGGACCAGTTCGAACCCTTCATGTCGGCCGGGCTGCGGCTCTTTCCGGCGCTTGCCGAAACAGGCATCCGCCACTTCATGAACGGACCGGAGAGTTTCACCCCGGACACCCAGCCGCTGACGGGCGAATCGCCTTACCTCCGCGGCTTCTTCGTCGCCGCCGGTTTCAACTCGACGGGCATGATGTCGTCGGCCGGCGCCGGCAAGGCGATGGCCGAATGGATCGTCGACGGTGAGCCGGGTCTCGATCTGTGGCCGCTCGATATCGCGCGTTTCGACCGCAGCGCCGCGTCGCGCGGCTTCGTGCAGGCGCGCATGGAGGAATCGGTAGCCGACCTTTTCCGTATGCATTGGCCGTATAAACAATCCGAAGCCGGCCGTGGCCTGCGCCGTTCAGTGTGGCACGACATGCTCGGCGAAGCAGGGGCGGTGTTCGGCGCTCCGACCGGCTGGGAGCGGCCGCTCTGGTATGCCCGCAATGAAGCCGAGCGTGAGCCGCGATATACTTTCGGCAAGCAGCATTGGTGGCCGGCGGCTGAACGCGAGGCGGTCGCAATGGCAAACGGCATCGGACTGTTCGAGCTTTCCCCGTTTACTAAGCTTGATGTCAGCGGACGCGACGCGGTGAAATTGCTGCAACAGCTCGCGGCCAACGATGTCGACGTCGCGGAGGGCAGAGCGGTCTACACGCAAATGCTCAACCGGCATGGCGGGATCGAGGCCGATGTCACGATCACGCGCTGCGGAGAGGCGGCTTTCCGGATCGTCTCCGGCGCGGCGACCCGCCAGAAGGATTTCGCGTGGGTCGCCAGGCATGCCAGCGATCTCGGGCTCGACGCCTCGGTGTTCGACGCCACCTCGGCCGAAGCGGTCCTCGGCGTCATGGGGCCGCGTTCCCGCGAATTGCTGCAGCAACTGACGGACGCGGACTTGTCGGAAGCGGCCTTTCCCTTCTCGACCTCACGACGCATGGACGTCGGCATGGTCGATGTGCGGGCCACACGGGTCAGCTTCGTCGGCGAGCTTGGCTACGAGCTTTATGTTCCCGCCGAATGCGCTGAAAACCTGCTGTCGACCATCCGGGAAGCCGGCAAGGCGCATGATGCGGTCTTTTGCGGCCACTACGCGCTGGATGGTTGCCGGTTGGAAAAAGGCTATCGGCATTGGGGCAATGATGTCGGGCCGAAGGAGACGCCGATCGAGGCGGGATTGGGTTTTGCTGTCTCCTGGACGAAGGGCGGGTTCATCGGCCGTGAAGCCCTCGAAACGCGCAGGGCGAAGGGCTTTGGACGCCGCCTGCTGCATTTCGCCGTCGATGCCGCCAATCCGCTTCTGCTGCATGACGAGCCCATCTATCGGGACGGCAAGTTTGCCGGGCTCACCACTTCGGGCGGCTTCGGTTTTCGCACCGGATTGAGCCTCTGCCTCGGCTACGTCGCCTGCGATCCGGGCGAAACGAAACAGCAGCTCGCCGCTTCGGCTTATGAGATCGCGGTCGCCGGACAGCGCTTCGGCCTCAGGCTTCTCGAAGAACCACCCTACGATCCAACCGGCGGCAGAATGCGCGGCCAACAGGAGACATTATGAGACAGCATGCCCGCGTCGTCGTGATCGGCGGCGGCGCCATGGGGGTTTCCCTTCTCTATCATCTCGCCAAGCGCGGCTGGAACGACGCGATGCTTGTCGAGCGGCAGGAACTCACCGCGGGCTCGACCTGGCACGCCGCCGGGCTTTGCACACACTTCGCCCACAACGCTGCGATCATGGAGATGCGCGCTCATTCCGTGCGGCTCTACCGCGAGGTCCTGACGGCCGAAACCGGCCTGCCGACCGGCTTCCATGCAAGCGGCGCGCTGCGCGTGACGCGCTCGCCGGAGCGGATGGCCGAGTTTCGTCATGTGCAGGGCCTTGGCCGGTTCGTCGGCTACGACTTCAACATCCTGACGCCGGGCGAGCTGAAGAACATATACCCGATCTGCGTAACCGACGGCATACTGGGGGCCTTACATGAGCCGCATGACGGCCATGTCGATCCGACGTTGGCCACCAACGCGATGGCTGCGGGCGCGCGTTCGCGCGGCGCCGAGATCGTCCGGCACAATCCTGTGCTGTCGATGGAGCGCACCGGTTCGGGCGAATGGCTGGTCCGCACCGCGCAAGGCGATATCCGGGCGGAGCATCTGGTGAACGCCGCCGGCACCTGGTGCCGCGAGGTCGGCACGATGATGGGCATCGACCTGCCGGTGGTGCCGATGCTGCATCAATATGTCGTCACCGATACCGTGCCCGAAATTGCCGCGCGCATCGCGGCCGGCGAGAAGGAACTGCCCATCATCCGCGATCCGGAGGAAAGCTGGTACCTGCGGCAGGAGCGGGATGGCTACATCGTCGGGCCCTACGAGAAGGCGGCGCATCCCTGGGCGATCGACGGCGTGCCGCCTGAATTCGGCATGGAACTGCTGCCGCCGGATCTCGATCGCGTCGAGCATATCATCGCGTTAGCGATGGAACGTGTGCCGGCACTCGCCAGTGCCGGCATCAAGACCGTGGTCAATGGCCCGATCACCTTCACGCCGGACGCCAATCCGCTCGTAGGCCCCGCGTTCGGCCTCAAGAACGGCTGGCTTCTCACAGGATCCAGCATGGGCGTGATGGAAGGCGGCGGCGGCGGCGCCTTCCTCGCCGATTGGATCGTCGACGGCGAGCCGCCGCGCGATGCCCTGGCCATCGATCCCCGGCGCTTCGGCAACTATGCCGATCGTGATTACCGTGTCGACAAGGCGGTGGAATGTTTCGGCCTGCAATTCGGCGTCCATTACCCTTACGAGGAACGTGAGGCGGGGCGCCCGCGCCGCACCACGCCGGCGCTCGATATCCAGTTGTCGCAAGGCGCGGTGCTCGGCGCCGCCTATGGCTGGGAGCGGACCAACTGGTTCGCGACAGCGGGCATTGATCGCGATCCGCCGCTGACCTTCAAACGCCCGGGCTGGCTGGGTGCCGTAAAGGGGGAATGCCTTGCCGTCCGTGACAGCGCGGGTGTCATCGATCTTTCGGCCCTCTCGAAATTCGAGGTCAGCGGGCCGGGCGCCGAAGCCTTCATGGCTTCATTGGGCGCCAACACGCCGCCATCGCGCCTCGGCCGCATCGGTCTCATCCACGTTCTGACGGAGAAAGGCGGTGTCGCGTCCGAGTTCACGGTCACGCGGCTCGAGCAACACCGTTTCTATCTGACCAGCGCGGCTCTGGCCGAACGGCATGACGAAGACCTGCTTCGCGCCCGGTCGGCGTCTTTTCCCGGTGTCGTTGTCGAGAACATCACCGAGAGGCGCGGTGTGCTGGGCATCATGGGCCCGAAAGCGGCCGAGATTCTGCAGGCGATCAGCGAGATCGATCTCTCGAACGCGGCTTTCCCTTGGCTATCGGCGCAGACGATCAGGATCGCGGGCATCAAGGTGACGGCGCTTCGGGTGTCCTACGCAGGCGAGCCGGGATGGGAAGTGCATGTCCAGCTCGCGCAGTTCCGGCGGCTCTACGAGATGATCGTCAAGGCGGGCGCGAAGCATGGCCTGCGTCCCTTCGGCGTGTATGCCTTGAACTTCATGCGGCTGGAGAAGGGCTATCGCGGCTGGGGCGCGGACCTCACGACCGAGCGCACGCCGCTCGAGTCCGGGCTGAGCGCCCTGGTCAAGGCGGACGGTCGTCTCTTCATCGGCCGTGAGGCGATGCTCGAACGCCAGAAGGCACACCCCTGGCGCATGGCGCTGCTGCAGATCGAGGATGATGGCGAACGGCTCCCGTTCTACAGTCACGCCGTCCTCCGTGAGGGGCGGCCGGTCGGCGTCGTCACCAGCGGCGGTTACGGCTTCCGCACCAACAAGGTGCTGGCGCTCGCCTATCTCAGGCCGGGGATCTCTGAACGCGAGTTCGGCGTCTCTATCCTGGGCAAGGAGCTCGCGGCGCGCGAACTGCAGGAAGCCCCTTACGATCCGCGAAATCTGCGGTTGCGCGGGCTGGACCATTTGCAGCCCGCCGCATCCGTCTGAACGTCTGGAGGCAAACATGCAAGATGTCGTCACACCTGCCGAAGCCGCATCCCCAGCGCGCTCCCGTGGCCGCGCCGCGCGCCTCGTGAAACGCGGCGCGCAGGAACCGCGCCGTCCATATCTCTGCCGCAGGATCGGCACGTTCAATATCCTCGATGAGGAGGGGCTCAGCCTGATCGAGGCCAATGCCGACCGACTGCTCAAGGAGGTCGGCATGGAGTTCCATGACGACCCGGAAATCCTCGACCTCTTCCGCGTCGCCGGAGCCGATGTGAAGGGAACGCGCGTGCGCTTTGAGCCCGGCATGTGCCGCAAGCTTGTCCAGGCGACGGCGCCCAAGCAATTCAAGCAGCATGCCCGCAACCCGGCCAATACCGTCGTGATCGGCGGCGACAACACGGTGCTTTGCCCATCGTGGGGGCCGCCTTTCGTGCATGATCTCGACCGCGGCCGTCGCTATGCGACGCTGAACGACTTCCGCGACCTGGTGCGGATCCATCAAATGATCCCCTACCTGCATCATTCCGGCGGCGTGGTCTGTGAACCGGTCGATCTTCCGGCGAACAAGCGCCATCTCGACATGCTCTACACGCATGTGCGCTATTCCGACCGGCCTTTCATGGGAGCGTTCATCGGCTCCATGCGGGCGCAGGATGCGGTCGACATCGCCAAGATCGTTTTCGGCGAAGCGTTCGTTGCAAACAATGCCGTGCTCTACAACGTCAGCAACACCAACGCGCCGCTGGTGTTAGATGCCAATATGTCGGGGTCGCTCAAGGTCTATGCGCGCAGCAACCAGCCGGTCGCCTGCACGCCATGGACGCTGGCCGGCGCTATGAGCCCCTGCACCGTCGCCGGCACGCTGGCGCAAGTGCTGGCCGAGGCGCTTGCGTGTCTTGCTCTTGTCCAGCTCATCAATCCGGGAGCGCCCTGTCTGATGGGGAGCTTCGCCAGCACCATCTCCATGCAGAGCGGCGCACCGACCTTCGGCACGCCGGAGGCGGCAAAGATGGTTCTGGCGGCCGGCCAGCTGGCGCGAAGGGTTGGCGTTCCGTTCCATACCGTCGGCACGCTCTCGGCATCCAAGCTGCCCGACGCGCAGGCGGAGCAGGAAGGGACCTGGGGCTTGCTGATGTCGCTTCTCGCCGGCGCCAACGTCATCAACCACGCGACGGGATGGCTGGAGGGAGGGCTCGTCACCGGCTTCGAAAAGACCATCATCGACGCCGACCTGTGCGGCAAGGTGATGAGCCTGTTCGAGGGCATCGATCTGTCGGTGAATGCGCAGGCGATGGATGCCATCGAGGAAGTCGGGCCGGGGTCGCATTTCCTCGGCAGCGCCCATACGCAGTCGAACTTTCTGTCGGCCTTCTACCGATCGACGATCAGCGACAACAATTCGTTCGAGCAGTGGAGTTCCGAAGGCGGACTGGACGCCGCCCAGCGCGCCAACCGCCAGTGGAAGAAGCTTTTGAGCGATTATGCGGACCCGGGCCTCGATCCCGCGATCGACGAAGAATTGCGGGGCTTCATTGCCAGGCGCAAGGAGAGCATGCCCGACCAGGACTATTTCTGAGCGGCAGGCAATCGCTATTTAACATTTGGGCCGGCCGGCGGCGCCTGGTTCCGGGTTTGGTCGGCGCAAACTCCTTGAGAGCATCGGCCCAAATCGGGCATCTACTTAGTTCTTCCCTGCACGATACGATCGATGATCATGGCGCAGAGAAGAATAGCGAAGCCCGCGAGCAGTCCCTGCCCGACGGCCGCATATTGAAGGGCGTTGAGGACATCTTCTCCTAGCCCCTTGGCGCCGATCAGGGAAGCGATGACCACCATCGAAAGGCACATCAGAATCGTCTGGTTTATGCCGGCCATGATGGAAGGCATTGCGAGCGGGAGGTCGACCCGCGTTAAGAGGAACCATCTCGTAGCGCCGTAGGCTTGAGCGGCCTCTCTTATGGCGGGCGAGACGCCCTGCAGGCCGAGTGCGGTCAAGCGCACGACCGGCGGCGTGCCGAAAATCAGCGTCGCGATGACGCCCGGCGGCTTGCCGATGCCGAACAGCGCGATCACCGGGATCAGATAGACGAATGCCGGCATGGTTTGCATGAAGTCGAGCACCGGCCGCACGGCGGCGTATATGCGCGGCCGGCGTCCGCACCATATCCCAAGCGGGATTCCGATCGCGAGGCAGAGAATGGCCGATGTTCCCAGCAGGGCGACCGTTTCCAGGCTCTTTTCCCAAAACCCGAGCACGGCAAGATAGGCGAGCGCGGCGGCGGTGAAGATGGCGACGCGTGGCCCGGCCAGTTGCCAGGCAAGGGCGAGAATGATCGCCATAGTCACTGGCCAGGGCATACCCGTCAGCCCATAGGCCAAGCCGTCGAGCACCAACGATATTGCGCCCGTGATGCCGCCAAAGAAGCCGTCACCGAGATGCGATATCGCCCCCATCAGGCTGTCCAGCCACGATGACAAGGCGGCCTGCCACTCGCGGTTCGAGGGCGCAGCGGTCAGCCAGACGGCTGGTGTCGGTGCGGCGAAGCGATAAGCCGAAAGCCCGTAAGCCGCGATACAGAAGGCAAGAGCGCATAGCGCCAGCGGGTAGTTGAGCCCGCGCTGAAGCGTCGGCTTCGAACGCCAGCGCGCGAAGCGTCGCTCGAGCATCCGATTGGCCAGGAAACCAGCGATCAGCCTGGCGAGGAGCAAAGTGACGACGCCGGACACAATCACACGCGGCGCCTTTGCCTTTGCCGCCTCAGCCTGGAGCATGGCGTTGTTGGCAGCTTTCTCCAGAGCGGCCGCTGATGATTTCAGTCCTGTCGCATTGTCCGCCCCCGCCGCCTCGGCGGCCCTCGCCTGTTCGGCGCGCGCCTGTGCCTGCTTGGTGACGCGCTCGGCTCGTGCTTGCTCGGCCGCGCCGAGGTTACCCGCCGCACCGACGCCGATCTGAACCACCGCAAGCGTCTCCAGGAAGAAGGTGAGCCAGAACAGCAACGTGAGGCTTCGGGCTGCGGCCCACACCGGCCCAAGCAGCGCGGCCGCCAGGTTGAACGGCCAGACGGGACCGGAAGCCCGCCGAATGCGGGCGAACACCTGGGCGTAATAAGCAGGGTTGCGGACGACGAATTCCCGGACCAGCCCGTCCTCTGCCGGTTGAGCGTCTTCTATCGACCGCATGGCGACCGGATCATGGGCGTTCACGGGTCTCGCCCTTTCGCAAACCGTCGAGCAGGATCTGCCTGTCAATGACACCGACGACAGACCCACCGGTATCCGTCACAGCGAGCGGTGCGGCATCCTGTGCCGCGAGTTCGACGAGTTCGGCGAGCGGTTCTCGGGAACCGACCCTGCGCAACCGCTCGACATCCAGCTCTGGACGATGACGGCTTCTGAAATTCTCGACCGGCTCCATGATGCGCCCGGCGGTGATCACCTTCAGGCGCGAAATGTCGGCGACGAATTTCGCAACATAGTCATGCTTCGGCGATGTGACGATCTCCTCCGGCGTGTCTGTCTGGACGATGACGCCGTCTTTCATGATCGCGATGCGATCGCCGATCCGGATCGCCTCGTCCAGATCATGGGTTATGAAGATCACCGTCTTGCCCATCGAGCGCGAAAGGGCCAGGAACTCGTCCTGCAGCTGCCGCCTGATCAGCGGATCGAGCGCGCTGAATGGCTCATCCATCAGCAGGATCGCCGGATCGGCAGCCAAGGCGCGGGCGAGTCCGACGCGCTGCTGCATGCCGCCCGATAGTTCGTGACAGTAACGGTCCCCCCAGCCCGACAGGTTCACCTTGGCAAGCGCCGCCTCGGCGGCATCGAATCTCCGCTGTTTGTTTGCAGCTTGGATCTCCAGCGGAAGCGCGACGTTGTCGCGCACGGTCCGATGCGGAAGCAGACCGAAGCTCTGGAACACCATGGCTATCTTGCGGGACCGCAATGCCCTCAACTCATCGGGCGACTTGGCCATGACGTTTTCGCCATCGACGAAAATCTCGCCGGCGGACGGCTCGAGCAGGCGGTTTATATGGCGGATCAATGTCGATTTGCCACTGCCCGACAGGCCCATGACGCAGAAGATTTCGCCCGGCCGAACGGCGATGTTGACATCGGCCACGCCCACGACACAGCCGAAGCGCCTGGCGGCTTCGTCCTTGTCGAGGCCGTCGCGCAGAATCGCCGCCATCGCCTCCGGCGCGCTGGCGCCAAAGATTTTCCAGACGCCCTTCATGATGATGGCGGCAGCGTCGGTTGCTGCGTCTGCGCGGGCCGGCAAGCCGGCTCCGCCCGATGCGCTGACCGCGTCCACCGCTACAGCTCCCGCCCGATCACGGACTTGAGCGGCCGGGCGACGATGCAGGCCCGTTCAGAGCCTGCAATCACCGTTCTGAACTTCAATGACCGAACCACTTCGCCACCTCATCGGGGTGGGCTTTGATCCAATCCTTCGCCACATCGTCCGCCGGCTTCTTATTGACGATGATTGCGTAGGCCCACTTGCTGATGTCGTCCGGATTGAATGTAATCCGATCCAGAGCGGCGGTCAGCTCCGGTTGCCGCTGCGCCAGCGAAGCAGCATAGGCAATGTGCACTGTCGTGTCAGCATAAGCGGACGACACTTTCGATTTCTCGAACCATTGAGGATCCTCGCTCGGCTGCAGCATCACGAACTTGGCTGGGTCGTGTTTCGGTTCGGAAAGGAAGGCAAGTTTGTAGCGGGCGAAATTCTGGTGCGGACCGTAGCAGTATCCGACCCATGGCTTGTCGGCCTTCGCGGCGCGGTCAAGCGAGGCGGCAGCCACCGCTTCGTCGGTCACCTGCAGATCGAAGAAATCGGCGAAGCCATAGTCGCGGGCCCGCACCTTTTCGATGTTGGTCGACTGCCAGCCTGACGCGCCGATCCATATCTCACCTTTGCCGTCGCCATTGGTATCGAAGATCTTGGCGTTATCCGGGTCGGCGAGATCCGCGACGTCCTTGATCCCGTATTTGTCGACCGTGACCTGCGTTACGCAGTAGCCTTGCTTGGCTTCGTAGCCATTCTGCGCGAGTTTTACCGTGCCCGCGCTCTTGACGTATTTGTCGACGAGGCCCTGCTGGTTCGGGAGCCAGACGTCCGGCCAGATATCGACCTCCCCCTTGTTGCGGTCCATCGCTTCCCAAATGACCGGGACGGCGGTGGTGGTGACGGTGGAAATATCAAGTCCGAGCTCCTGCTCGGCGGCGTTCTTGATCACGTTCATGACCGCCGTCGCAGTGGCGTAATTCGGGTCCGGCATGGTGACGTCCGCAGCCGACGCCGATGCGATCGGCGCAAGCAGCAGCATGCCAAGAGCCGGTGCAAGAAGATGATGTTTCATGGTGTTCCCCAGTCGAGTTGCGCTGATTTTTTTCAGTCTATTCGTCAGGTTAGCGGAACGTGCAGGCAATCCATCCCAAATTGTGCCGCATTAGCAAAAACGATGAAGCGCATAAGGCGGCTGTTTTGAGCAACGGCGCCTAACCGGTCGCCAAGGCGCGCGCCGCTCTGATCAGGCCGTCACGTAAACACTCCCGGCCTCGACCGTGACTGGGAACGTCCGCGCGCGAACGGACGGGTTGACCAGGGCCGCACCCGTCTGGATGTCGAACTCCCACCCATGCCAGGCGCAGCGAACGATTTCGTTCTCACGGTGGTAGATGAATTCGGGTCCCTCGACGGGAGCGGTCGTTCCGCATTGCGGCCCTTCGCAAAGCGGAGCGCCTCGGTGAGGACAAACATTCAGCAGCGCATGGAAACTATCGCCGATCCGGAACACGCCGATCGACAGGCTGCGCACCTTGGCGATGAATGGCGTCCCGACCTGGATCTCGTCGGCGCGACAAATATACGTCTTCTCAGCCATTTGGGTCCTCGTCACGCTGCCGCGGCGGCTTGCGGGCGGGGGATCCGCTTGTAGACATCGAGCGCATTCTGGCCGAGCACCTTGCCGCGCCATTCCGGCGGGATGTGCAGCGTGTTGACGTCATCGTAATCCCAATGCGGGTAGTCGGACGCAAACAGCAGCGTGTTCTCCCCGTCCATCGCCTCCAGGATCGCCCAGAGGTGTTTGACGTTCGACGGTTGCTCCAACGGCTGCGTGGAGAAGCGTATGTTGCGTCGACAATATTCCGACGGCAGCATCTTCAGCCATGGCGTCTCCTTGCGCAGGGCTTTGTAGTCGGCGTCAAGTCGCCAGAGCACCGACGGCACCCAGGCGATGCCGCACTCGATGACGACAAAGTAAAGATCCGGCCATTTTTCGAACACACCATGCGCGATCATGCTCGCGACATGCGACATGGCCGACATGTGCAGGATCGCATGGGTCTCCCAGAAGAAAGTGGTGGGCGCGGGCGCGACGGCATTCCAGTTGATGCCGCCATGCCCGCCAAGATGTATGGCGAACGGCAAGCCGACCTCGGCACAGGCCTCGAAGATCGGGTGATAGAACGGATCGCCATACGGCCGCACCGAGCCTTGGGAGGCCAGAACTTGCACCATCCGGGGATGCGCACCGAGCCGCCGGATCTCCGCCGCCGCAAGGCGTGGGTCCTGCGGCGCGATGACGATGGATCCCATCAAGCGGCTGTCTTTCGGCAGCCATTCATTGATCTGATAGTCGTTATAGGCGCTCACCAGCGCGCTGGCGTAATAGGGATTTGCCAGCGTCGAGGCCTCGATCGGCTCGTCGCCAGTCAGGATTGCCACTCCGATATTGTATTTATCGAGGTGCTTCTCCTTCATGATCAGGTAATTGTCCGCCTCGACCTTCGGGCGCACATCCTTGCGGGAGAAATCCTGCGGATGAAACCAGGGGCGATGGCCGTGCGGAAAGGCGCCGACGGGGCCGGTCTTCTCGCCTTCTATGAACATGTCTTTCCAGACGCCGGACAGGTAGGGCTCCAGCACCGTCGCGCTGGACCAGTAATTGTGGCAATCGCAATCGACTATGAACACTTGTCCCTCTTTGATGATGCGGGCGCCGCTGAACGCCCCTGGGTTGCTTGCATCGAACTTCCGCCTTGTCGGTGTTTGGATCAAGCGTATGATCGGGCGCATACGATCGTAAAAATCGATTGGCTGGCCCATGCAACTGGAACAGGTCGAAACCTTTCTGGACATCATCGAATCGCGGAACTTCAACCGGTCGGCGGAGCGCCTCGGACTGACGCAATCGACGGTCAGCACCCGCATCAAGAACCTGGAAGCCGCCGTTGGATCCGAGCTCTTCCACCGCGGCCGCGCCGGTGCCGAGCCGACGGCGGCAGGGCGGCGGTTTGAGGCCTATGCGCGGTCGATGCTGTCGACCTGGTTCCAGGCGCGTCACGATGTGCGCGCCTTCAACAGGTTCGAGGGGAGCCTACGGGTCGCTGCCCAGGTCGGGATGACCCGCTCGATCCTGCCTGGTTGGCTGGAAATGCTGTTGCAAGTCTTGCCCCGGTCCTCGATCCACGTCGAATCCGATTATTCGCCGCAGATGATATCGGATCTAAGCCTGGGAAACCTTGATATTGCCGTTGTTTACGCTCCGCGCTACCTGCCCGAGATCACGTATGACCAGCTCATGGTCGAAGAATATGTGATGGTATCGACCACGGCGCGAAGGCTTTGCGATGTAAGCCCCGAAAGTTACATCCGGCCGGGTTACACGGTGGCGCTCGAGAAGGCTCATGCCGAGGCGCTGCCAAACCTGACTGCGTGCCGGCTTTCGATGGGCTCCGAGACGCTTGCGGACAATATGCTGCGGCGGGCCGGCGGCACATGCTACATGCGCGCCGACGATGCGCGACGCTTCGCCGCCGAGCGCCCCTCCCACATCGTGGAAGAAGCTCCAACTCTGCATCAGCCCGTCTACACGGCGGTCCTCGCACGACGCCGACATGAGCCGATCATTAAGAAAGGCGTCCGCGCGCTTCACCTCGCCGTAATGTCGCTGGAGGGTTGATCGATAAAATCGATCGTAAGTACCTGTAGCTCCTTCTGTATCGAACTCAGGTCTGCTGGCAATCTCGGCTCTCAAACGCGAGCCATATGATGAACGCCTTCAGTTCCTTTGCCTCTTCCTGTCGATCGGACATGTCGAAGGGTCGCCTCACGTTGGTCTGCCGCCACATCATTCAGGAGACGCACGACGTAAAGACCTTCGTCTTCTCCCCAAAGAGCGGCCAGGCAAGCCAGTTCAAAGCTGGCCAGTTCATCATGCTGAATCTGGTGATCGACGGCGCTCCGGTCGCACGCAACTACTCGATCTCTTCACCGCCCACGCGGCCGGATGACATGAGGATAACGGTCAAGCGCGTCCCCGGCGGCCTCGCTTCCAATTGGCTGCACGACAATCTCGCACGGGGAAGCGAAATAGATGTTGATGGCCCGTCCGGCGCTTTCAACTGGGACGACCTGCCGAGTGACCGGCCGCTTTTCCTCTCCGGCGGCAGCGGCATAACGCCGGTTATGTCGATGCTGCGAACGCTCGCTGACAGTGGTTCCGACAAGGATGTCTGCTTCATCCATAGCGCTCGCTCGCCGAAGGACATCATCTTCCGTGAGGAGCTTGACGCCCTGGCTCGCGACCACAGCAATTTTCATATCCATCTCATCTGCGCCGAAGCCGAAGATGGGTGGCCCGGTCCGGTCGGCCTGGTCGATGAGTCGGTGCTGTTGAGGCTTGCCCCCGATATTCGGGAGCGCAGCGTTTATACGTGCGGGCCCGAGCCCTACATGAAGGCGATCCGCGGCGCCCTCCACAGCATCGGCTTGGATCCTGATCGGTACCATGAGGAGAGTTTTGGCGGCGGCTTCGTAAATTCGATTTTGTCCGCGGATGAACCCGCCTCAGTGCACTTCGTAGAATCGGGTATAAATCATCGGTGCGCCTCGAAGCAGACTCTGCTTGAAATCGCCCGCAGCGTTGGTGTGTATCTCCCCACCGCATGTCAGCAGGGAGTCTGTGGAACCTGCCGTGTGCTCAAGCTTAGTGGCGATGTGGAAATGCTTGATCTCGGCGGCCTCAGCGCAGAGGAAAAGGCCCTGGGATACGTGCTCGCCTGCTGCGCCCGTCCGCTGGGGGGGGTTACCTTGGACTTATAGCAGAGTCAGAAACCCTCTTACAAAGAGCTGCCGGTCATGGTTTGTGACGCAATAGCGGATCAATCGGGGCTCCCCAATAGGCTTCGATTCCCTGCAGATTAACGGCGGTGGGCAATCTGAACGGTTTTCTTAAGCGCCAGCAGCTGCTTAGCAAAGTCCGCTCGCTGGAAGCGGCAGAGTTCGCTCAGCATGACCGGTTAGAGGCGCAAAGTTGCCATTCCGCTTCGGGGCCGAAAGCGGACAGGCAGGTTCCAGGCGTGAATTTTTCCGCGGACGCTCCAGTCTCGGATCATCATCTACGATCGCTACAATGGGTCTTGGCTTTTTCACTCTCAGCCCTCTCTCGCTCTGCGCGAGTGGCTAATCGGTATCTTCAATTTCTCAGCGAGACTAGGTCGGCAAGTGAGGCCGCTGCCATTTTCGTCGCGAACTCCTGGCCCTCTAGCCGCTAACAGGCAACGGATCACGAGCTGCTGTTTTGACGTGATTGGAATACCAAGCCGCTGACTTGCGTTTAATCAAAGAGCACGAGGCGAATCCGAACGGAGGACGTTCGATGCATGCTGGCTTCTCACAAAACTTGATCATAGCTGGATTGGGAGCCCTCATAGTCAGCTGCGCTGGCGTTCCAGCTCAGAAAATGGTTCCCACAAGCGGTTACGGCCCCAACCCTACCCTGCCGAAACCGACACCCACGCTGATTCCGACCGTCAACGTCGCGGAAGCAACAGGCTGGCAGAAAGGTGATATGCCGACCCCGGCGAAGGGCCTCAGGGTGACGGCGTTCGCCACCGGCCTCGACCATCCGCGCTGGCTGCACGTGCTCCCCAACGGAGATGTGCTTGTCGCCGAAACCAATGCACCTGCCAAACATGACGACGGCTTCAGCCTCAGAAAGCTTTTCATGAACCAGGCCATGAAGCGAGCCGGCGCTGCGACCATCAGCGCTAACCGCATCACGCTCCTGCGCGACACCAATGGCGACGGCGTTGCGGATGTGCGCAGAATTTTCGT
>NZ_NSGD01000037.1:0-18568 GCF_002294955.1 Mesorhizobium sp. WSM3864 | reverse complement strand
CCGGTCGCACCTGTTGCTCCGGTCGCACCGGTCGAGCCGGTTGCTCCGGTAGCGCCGGTGGCGCCGGTCGCACCTGTTGCTCCGGTCGCACCTGTCGAGCCCGTTGCTCCGGTATCACCCGTGGCGCCGGTCGCACCTGTGGCGCCGGTTGCTCCGGTCGCACCGGTAGAGCCGGTTGCTCCGGTATCTCCGGTGGCGCCGGTCGCGCCTGTCGCGCCGGTTGCTCCGGTCGAGCCTGTAGCGCCAGTGGCGCCGGTATCACCGGTGGCGCCAGTCGCGCCTGTGGCGCCGGTTGCACCTGTATCGCCGGTGGAGCCGGTAGCGCCTGTTGCTCCGGTCGCGCCAGTCGAGCCCGTGGCTCCAGTATCACCCGTAGCGCCAGTCGCACCTGTAGCACCGGTCACGCCAGTTGCTCCGGTGGCGCCCGTTCCACCCGTGGCGCCCGTCGCACCCGCGCCGGTTGCGCCCGTCGCGCCCGTTGCTCCGGTAGCGCCCGTCGCGCCTGTTGCACCCGCGCCGGTTGCGCCCGTGGCGCCCGTTGCTCCGGTAGCGCCCGTCGCGCCTGTTGCACCCGCGCCGGTTGCGCCGGTCGCACCCGTTGCTCCGGTAGCGCCCGTCGCGCCCGTTGCACCCGCGCCCGTTGCGCCGGTCGCACCCGTGGCGCCGGTCGCTCCCGCCGGGCCCGTCGGCCCTATTTGACTCGTAACGGCGAAACTACCACCATTGAATGTATCGCCATTGTCACCATTGTTACTGGCGTTGGGCACAAAATCGTAAGTATTACCGACGCCAGGCGTTAGCGTACCGTATAGGTTGAAGTTGCTATCGTAAACTTGATAAGTATGGGTCGTATCAGGTACTGTAATAGTTATTGCAAAGTTTGGTGCTATGCCATTGTTGGCTTGTGGAAGAACGAAGCTTCCAACAATTGTGTCTGGATTGGCAGTTGTATCAATAAGATAGAACGTATTGATGTTATTACTGCTGCCGTTGGCTACGGTGCCTGTGAGTGTCAGGTTGCCCGATACCAGGAGCCCAATGTAACTTGCTACGCCAGTTGGGGTCAGCGGCGGCAGGGGCGCCGACGCGCCCGCACGTGCGGGTAATTCCCACGCACCGCCCAGGACTGCCGCACCAACAAGCGAACTGGACGCGCAGACGTCCACGCCGACGGCCGATTCCAAAGCGTCGACGAAGGCATCGCCTGCCTTTCCTCGAGCCGTCTCGCAGCACCATAGCCGCAGTTCGCCGTCCGCAGCGAGCGCCCTGCCGATTGCGGCGAATTCCTCAGCCGCGCCCTTCAACGTCCCGACCGACCATTCTCCTGAAGCGAAAGCAACCCGACCCGGCGCGCCATGCGCGATGATGTGGACCGCACGCAGCTCTTCGTGCCCTCTCAGCGCCGCAGCCATCTGCGCCGCCGGCGCTTGACGGCCATCGAGCAGGATGGCCTGGACCCCCGGCCGCACGTTGCTCAGAACAGTCTCGAGATCGGAGATCGAAGGATCTACAAAGAGAATTTCAGAGGCACGGGCCATGACTGGCTCCTGTTCGCTTCCAATTCATTTCAAAAGGGAAACCGCCCACCGGCTTAGTCGGCGAGCGGCGCGGAAACGGCGCTTGGCCGCGGTCATCTTCCGGACGGCCCGGCGGCGCCGCTTGGGCGGCCAACGAGGGGGGCCTCCACGCGGAGGAAACCGGAGGCTTGGAAATTCCCGCCTTCGTCAAATATCCCGATCGCGAGAGAGCCGGCGGTGCTTGGAACCTTGACGGTTATTGCGACAGCGTGGCTTCGCTTGACGGCAGCGGGAAGAATGACCTGGCCGACGATCGCGTTCTTGGCGGCATCCAGAATGAAATAGGTTATATGCTCGGTCGCGTCGCCGATGGGCAAAACGCCCCTAACGGTCACATCCATTCCAGTAGACAAAGTTGCGTAGGTCATCATGCACTCCCCGATTAGCGGCGGCTGGTGCCGCGGCTTCTCCTGCTTGACACTTGATTTTCAATCACCGCAGTACCGCCCTCGATCCGACGGGCTTGGCCGCAAGCTCGCGCGCGAAGACGTGATGGGCTGCAGCCTTTGCTCCAGACGACTCCCGGTCCGATCGGCGGGCAGGACGTCGCAGACGGCGCCGTTTGCCGACGGCACTCGGTTTGAACAGCTCTGTTGAGATTTGGTTTGGATGCGGGGCACGGGAGCAATCCGCCGCACCTTGCAGCAACAAATTTCCCGCCGGCGCATAGATGGGCACGGCCATGACCGGCTGAGCGTGGTCCACGTCCATATCGGCCGCCTTTCAGCCGATCAGGCCGAAGCCCTGGCCGGCTCAGTTGCGGATAGGTTTGAAGTTTGTCGAAGCGGCGGGCTTCAAACTCCCTGGGAAACGCACGTGATATCACGTGATACACGATCCACTCCCGTCACAGCCGACGCCGATCTCTTGGCGAAAACTCGCGAGAGAGCTCCGGAATGGAAAAACCCGTTCGACCCGAACAAAAAAGACAAACGCTCACACGGCCGCGCGCTCACTAACGCACGTGCCTTAGTCGTCCGCGACTTTGGCCTTGCTACTCCGGAACCCTCTGGCTTGACTCCCCTACGACTTCCGCAGAATGCCAGCTACCCACGACCTGTGGGCCCCCCTCACAGCAGCAAATTAGTAAATTTGAAAATTAGCGATCTGTAAACTATGGAAGCGACTAAACCGGCCTACCTCTAAAGTATTAGGTCGGGAAATATTACAAACCGCAACTCTAGAAAATATTTTTGAAATCCATAACTTAACCCTCACCCGGGAACTTGCGTCAAACCCAGAAACGTGATCGGGATCGAGCTCCCGCTATCCCATTTCGGGGTGGCGATGGGGTCGACGCCAAGCACCGCTTCGTCGATCTTGACGTCGCTCGGCAAATGGCGGTGAAGTGGGCGGAGATCGTCTGAGGACCTTAGCCGCTCCGGTGGCGGGACAAGTAGACGATAGGAGCTTCGAGACGGCTCCGCGAATTCATCCGCGGCACGCAGAGAATGGCATTGCTTGAACGTCGCGCAACGTCAGAGCGAGAGATGGCAATTTCACGGATGACCACTGGCAAGCGACTTTGCCTGAACATGATCGTCAAGAACGAGATGGCGAACCTGCAGCGCTGTCTGGGGGCGGTTGTCGACCACATCGACTGCTGGGTCATCGGCGACACCGGGTCGACCGACGGGACCCAGGATTACATCAGGGCTTTCTTCGCCGATCGTGACCTGCCCGGCGAGTTGCATGAGTTCCCTTTCGAAAATTTCGAGCAGGCCCGCAACGCCGCGCTCGATCATGCGTATGCTTCGTCGCTCGTCTATGATTATCTGCTTTTTGACGACGCCGACATGGAGTTGGTCGTCGAAGACGCGGGCTTCCGAGCGCAGCTCGACTGTCCCGGCTATCGGCTGCTCCAGCGCTCCGGTTCCGCCCTCGCCTATTGGAACACCCGTATCGTCAGGCGCGATGCCGGCGCCCGCTACCGTGGCGTGACTCATGAATATCTCGACGTTCCCGGCGACGTGAAGGAACTGCAGGGCGTTTGGTACAAGGACCACGCCAGCGGATCGAACCGCGTCGACAAGTTCGAGCGCGACATCAAGCTCCTGCTGGAGGCGCTGGAGAAAGACCCGGAGAACCACCGATACTGGTTTTACCTGGCGCAGTCCTACCGCGACGCCGGACGCACGGCCGAGGCGGCGGTGGCCTACGCAAAACGCGCGGCGATGGGCGGCTGGGACGAGGAAGCATGGAACGCCCGGCTGCAGGAGGCGCGCTGCCTAAGAAAGCTCGGGGACGACGCAGGCTTCGTTCGCCAGGCGCTTGCTGCCTTCAATCAGCGCCCGCAACGTACCGAACCCCTCTACGACCTCGCGCGGTTCCATCGCGAGAAGGGGATGAATGACGCCAGCGTGCTGTTTTCGGAAGCCGGTCTGGCGATCACGAAACCCGAGCAAGACATCCTGTTTCTCGAGGATTTCATCTACACGACGGGCCTTCGCGAGGAATACGCAATCGCGGCAAACTACGCGAGCGATCCATTGCGCAAGGACCGCGGGTTCGCAGTGTGCAATTGGCTGGCGCTGAGCCGCAGCATCGCCGACGGTTCCCGCGATCTGGCGCGCTCCAACCTGTTCTTCTACATCCAGCCCGCCAAGACGATGATGCCATCGTTCACTGCTCAACCGGTCGGCTTCGTACCGCCCGACGGCTATCGGCTCTCAAACCCGTCCGTGGCTCGCTGGGACAACCAGATCGTAGTGCTGCAGGGGGCCATCACCTTGGCGGCGGCGGAAGAGAACCTCCGGGCTCGAGCGCCGGATCGAGCGGCGGTGCACACACGCAATTTCTTGCTGCGCATCGACAGCGAATTCGGGATCGCATCGGCCGACGAGATTTCACAGCCGACCGACTTGCCGCGACCTGCTTACGGCTGCGGCCTCGAGGCCATGCGTCCGTTTGCCTGGGAGGGGCAATTGTGGAGCAGCGCCTATATGCGCGCGCCGGCGGCAGAAGGCGAACCGGTCATCGCGCGCATCGACGATGGCGGGCCTGCACCATACCAGATGACTGACTGGCGTGTGCTCCGGCCGATCGGTGCGAAGATGAACGGCAACAATTGGCTCCCCCTAGTCAAGCCGGCTGGCATCGGCACCGACCGGGAGCGGCTGCAGTTCCTTTCTGTGGGTGATTCCATCCGCATTGTCGGCGATCAAGGGCAGACGATATCGGAAAAGCCGTCTTCCGTCGCTGCCGACCAGCTCAAGGGAGGCACCCAGGCGATTGCCTTCGAAGGCGGATGGCTGACACTCGCGCACGAGACGCGGGCAAGGCCGGACGGGGCTCAGCCATACTGCCAGCACCGCTTCGTCTGGTTGGACGAAACAGGCTGCTTGGCAAAGATCAGCCGGCCGTTCTTCTTCAACGAAAAGGGGGTTGAATTTGCCGCCGGCCTAGCCTGGCACCCAAAAGACGAGCGCCTGCTGATTTCGTACGGCGTCGCCGAGAGCGAAGCGTGGATCGCCGCCGTCGATGCCTCGGAGGTAAGCTCGCTGCTGGAGAGGACAGACTCTTTGTCTGCAAGCGAGGCATATTGGAGCTCACTTGCGACGACGTCGGCGGACGGTGCGACCATACAAATTGCGGCGGCTCAGCAGCGCAAAGAACCCGGCGACCTCCATCAACAAACCCGGCCTGGCGACGGACTCCCGAAGGAGGCGAGCAGGATTGTCCTCTCCGGCAATGCGAAAGGCACAGAGGAGGTCCTGCTCGAGCTGGCGCCGTTCCTTCGCTTGGCAGACTCGCCGCATGAGCGCCGCGATCAATCCTGGGCGTTCGATAGCCGGATAGCCCCCTTCCTGGACTGGGGAGATGCCGCGCTGCCTCAGATCCACTGCTTTTACGAGGTGCTTTCCGACACTGCGAAGCATCTGACCCTGATTGCCGCCACCACGTCGATGCGCGCGGCAGGCCATCCCGTGAGGGTCTGGAGCTACTCGCCGAACAAGCTTCAATTCCTCGTGCCATTCGGCGTCGAGGTACGCGCCGCGGATGACGTGATGCCGCGCAGCTTGTTCGAGCGAATGGTCGCCGGCTCCGAGATCCGCTATTTCAGCGACGCCTTTCGCTACGCCGTGCTTTACGAACATGGCGGGTTGTGGATGGATTGCGACGTGGTCATGCTGCGACCGTTTCCGTTCCGCGGCGATTACTTTTTCAATTTGCAATGGCGCGGCGGGCACCAAGGCCACTTCGTCTGCGGCAACGTCATCTATGCCGAAGCCTTCAGCCCCCATTTGAGAGCGCTCTACGAGATGTCAATCGAGCGGTTCTTCGGTGAGAGCGGCAAGGGATTTGGCGAAATCGGCCCGAAACTGCTCTCCGACTACATTGCTTCGGATCAAGGCGCCGAGCTGCGCGATTGGGTCTTCGGGCCGATGTTCTTTAACGCGATCGATTGGACCGAGATAGGCGAGTTCGAAAAGCCGCTCGCCGATTTGGCTGTCTATCTGAATGATGAGCGTGTCTTCGGAACACACCTGTGGACGGCACGAAATGAGGCTCGCTCGGGCGGGGAAGGAGCGCCGCTCATCTCCTTGCTGGTCGAGCCGCTGCGGAGCTTTCCCACACTCATCGATCTTGCTGATCGCTTCAACACCGACAAGAACCGCCATACCGGCAACCGGCATGCTTACGCACGCGTCTACGAGCGGCTGCTGTCGAGCCGGAGACTTTCCATGCGGAGGCTATTGGAGATCGGTCTCTGTCGCATCGCCGCGGAAGGCGACCAGTCCGAGACGCCCTCGGTCGCGCTCTGGCAATCCTATTTTCCTTACGCCGAGGTGATCGGTGTCGACCTGACGGATTTTTCTCAGTTCAACAATGAGAGGTTCAAGTCTTTCGTTTGCGATCAATCCAAGCTGGAGGATCTGCGCTCGGTCGCGGCGAAGCTGGAACCGGGCTCGCTTGACGTGATTATCGACGACGGCAGCCACGCCTCGTTCGACGAGCAACTGACGCTGCGCGAATTCTTCCCGCTGCTCGCAGAGGGTGGATGGTATTTCATCGAAGACCTCGACTGGCAGCCAACAAGCGAAAATGCCGGTGAAATCACACTCACCAAGCATCTCTTGCGAGAAATCCAACAGCACGGCACGGCCCGATCAATCGACCCGGTCGGTATCAGCGACCTTGCCGATCAGTTCGCCGAAATCCGGTTCTTCGACAGCCATTTCGAGCTTAGCCAGGCAAAATTGCTCGGAGGGCTAGTGGCGATCCGCAAGCGCGGAGGCGTCGGCCTTGTTCGATGAGCGTCACAGGGCGGTGCGGTCGGGTTCGGGCGAGTCCAGCCGTTCAGCGGGAGGTCGCTTAGCGACTGCGTCCAATCGCGGACCCCTTCCTTG
The DNA here is from genome assembly GCF_002294955.1 of Mesorhizobium sp. WSM3864. NCBI lineage: Bacteria > Pseudomonadati > Pseudomonadota > Alphaproteobacteria > Hyphomicrobiales > Phyllobacteriaceae > Mesorhizobium > Mesorhizobium sp. WSM3864. The sequence goes on along the minus strand of NZ_NSGD01000037.1, from coordinate 11,640 downwards.
AAGATCGCGGTCTACACCATCGCGTTGAACGAAGCCGCACATGTCGAGAGGTGGGCAAATTCGGCTGTCGGCGCCGACTATCGGATAGTCGCCGACACCGGCAGCACCGACGACACGGTATCGCGACTGATCAACGCCGGCGTTACCGTGCACCGGATCGCGGTCCGCCCATGGCGCTTCGATGACGCCCGAAATGCCGCCCTGGCGCTCATCCCCGCCGACGTCGACGTGTGCTGCACGATGGATATGGATCGTTTCCTCGAGCCCGGCTGGCGCCCCAAGCTGGAGGCGGCCTGGAGACCCGAAACGACAGCCCTCTATTGTCAGACGATCTATAGAGCGAGTGTCGACGACCCCAGACCGTTGCGGCAATGGGCCACCAAGAATTTTCACCATCGCTGGGGATATCGCTTCAAGCGCCCCGTCCATGAGGCCCTCGTCTTCACCGGAGAAAGGGAGGTGGTCACGACCAGCAACGACCTGGTCATGTTCGAGGTGCAGGACCTGGCCAAGCCAACCAGGAGCAGCTACCTGCCTCTGATGGAGGTTGCCCACAAGGAAGATCCCGACGACGCCCAGATGTGTTTCTGGCTCGGGCGGGACCTGATGTGGGCCAACCGGCCCGACCAGGCCGTCCAATTGCTCGAGCGCTACCTTGGCTTGCCGACAAGCACCTGGGGCGAGGAACGGTCAGAAGCGATGCGCTACATCGCACGCATGATGCCGGACCAGAGATTGGTGTGGTTGGACAAAGCGCGAATGGAAGCGCCGCATCGGCGCGAGATCTGGGCCGACCTTGCGGAGGAACTCCACGGCAGGGCCGACTGGTTGAATCTGTTCTGGGCGTGCAGCAACGGAATCGAAAACACCCGTCGCACCGGAAGCTATCTCGATGACCCGAACTGCTGGGGCTTTCGGCTGTTTGATCTGGGCGCCATCGCCTCATGGCACCTGAATGCGATGGACCGTGCTGTGGAATGGGGGCAGATGGCGCTCGAGCTTGACCCGGGCAATGAGCGTCTCAGGAACAACCTCGATTTCTTCATTCGGCGCCGGCACGAAGATCGAGCAGCGCCGCTCGGCGAAGTGGGTGTCCGGTGAAGGCTATCGGTTGCCTGATGGGACGGACTGGCCGACTGCGGTCAACGCCAGCCTCTCGCTCACGTATTGATCCGTACCGATTCCTCCGGCCGTTCGTCACTGATGACAAGCGGCGGCAAGCACACATAGGCTTTGAGCGAGGGCATCACGCCCGCCATGATGCAATCGATGCCTGCATTGTTCAGCCTTAGGCCGAAGCCTGCAAAATCCACGATCATCGGCCGTATCGGAAGGCACCACTCCAACAGCGCGCGCGCGCCACGTGGCGAGACGGAGTAACAAACCGTGCCGAGCAGATAGCGCGCTCGAAGCAGAGCAGGTTCGATTGCCGCCTCCTGGAAGTCAGCAATATGCGTCATGACTTCGCCCGGAAAGAACTCCAGCCTGGCACCGGTTCCGCCAGGAAGGGCATCTAGCCAAGCATAGCATCGCAGACTTGCACTCCACAGGATGAAATCCCAATCGGCCGGGATGTTCGCCAAGAGCGCGTTCGTATGTCGTTCGAACTCGCGAGAGAAGATCGCATCATCTTCGGCAACCGTTATCACCTTGTGCCGACCGACGGCCTCTCTCCAGAGCGTCACGTGCGAGATGGCGCAGCCCAGACTCCCAGGCGCATACTCCAAATCCGAACTGATAACCCCACGCTCTATCAGCTTGTCGCGGTCGATGGATTTTCCGTCAAATCCGGAGAACCTCCGGACTTCCGGCAGGTGCGAGTTCAACTTGCGAAATTTATCCAGCCGCCCGACACTTCGATCGAGATTGATTACATAAATCTCCGACATGACGCTTTTAGCCCCATTTTGGCGATGGTTCGTCCATTCAATCACTTTGCATCGAGCGAACCAGCTTGCGCCCCGGCCTCCACTTGAGAGAACTTCAAGTCTAGCCGGATCGGTGATAGCTGGCGAGACGGCCTGGACCAGGCATTCGAACTTTTGGAGGATTTGCGTCCGCCAACTGGAGAGGCTATGAGGCGCCGAGATTTGGCGGTTGGCATCATCGTTGCGGCAGCATCGGCTACCGCAATGGCAAAGTTTTCGGCCATCCTGGACCCGGGCTATGCAGCTATGCCATCCCCCCGGAATAAGACACCCGCGACGCTTCTGTCCGCCCCCCTCGAACTCGCGGGCAATTGGGGCCGCATGCTCCCGCAAGCGGCAGAACAGGTCGTTGAAAAGGCGCGGCGCGCCTGCCTGGACGGCGTCCGACTGCTGTCTGATCGCCAGCCGGCAAGGCTCCGCGTCGACCGCCATGGCACCGGACAGCCGGCGATCTGGCTGCATCCCGACGGCAGCAGTATGGCCTGGATCATTGTCGACATCGGCGAACGGGACTGGTCGAAGCTTGCCTACCAGTTCGGCCATGAACTCGGCCATGTGCTTGCCAACAGCTGGCAGGCCGATGCGAAGCCGGCACCGCCTTGCCAATGGCTGGAGGAAGCCATGGTGGAGGCCTTCTCGCTGCGAGGCCTGGGACGCCTAGCGAAAGACTGGAAACAGGACCCGCCTTTCGCAGGTGACAGCGGTTTCGGCGATGCCATTGCCGAATATCGCGCGGACATCATCAAACGCTATACCGCGCTCGCCGACAGCCAGGGACTTACCCGAGATGCTGCGAGGTGGTTCGCCGACCACCGAAACGAGATCGAAATTCCAGGTCTCAATCCGTTCGCGCAAGCAATGTGCCTGACCATTCTCGCAGAATACGAACAGGTTCCCGATTGCATTGAGGCGCTGGGCGCGCTCAACCGCTGGCCTGGCCGCAGCGGGGTTCCAATCGCCGAATATCTCCGCCGATGGAAAAAGAGCTGTACCGAATTGCACGCCTCGCCGCACCTGCCGGTCCGACTCCAGCAATTGTTGCATGTTACCCGGGAGCGACGCTAACCAAAGCTCGGCAATGTGGCGGTAATCTTGTGATCGGACACATACGGGGGCCTGCGCGGACGCTACGGGTCTCCAAAAAAGCAGGGACGAGAACGCCCAAGCCGGCAGTTGGTCAGCGGCCGTCCGTATGTCGTGGCTGATGTGGAAGGGATTGTTGCTTGGCAGCGTCCGGATCGGTCTCCTTCGCCTTCGGCTCGGAGTGTCGCCGACCATATACAAGCCTGAACACAATCGCGAGATAGCCGACCTGCAACAGAAGCGCGGCTAGGAGGCTCCAGGCAATGCTCATCCAGACGGACCCCGTGGCCTCATAGGCCCAGGTTCCGACTAGGCTCGACGTGATCAGCATTCCGACCAGAAACTGAGGAAAGTACATCTCCCCAATCCTGCTTCCAGGCACTCGAGGCGAAAATTTCACTATTTTAGCAATCGAGCAAGTATCGCCATCTGTACCAATTTCGACGCAGCACCGAGTTTCTCATTCAAGCAGCACGGTAACGGAAGACGCTGGAACGTCAGGTCGAAAGCTTGGAGGATGACGTGTTCGTAGGTGTATTCCGAGTTGGAAGGCGAGCGATGTCCGGCGGGGTGGCGATATCAAACAAGGTCGCCAGCGCGTACACACCCGCAGGGGAGTGAGCAACTGACGAAGATGTGGGGACTTGTGCGTGGGCCTTTCTGCACCGATTCCTGCCGCAGTACGCCGTTCGTTTCGCTTTTCCATTTTCTCCGCCGAAACGAAGACGTAAGTCTTACCCGCGAACTCGCCATTAGACTAGAAGGACGCAAAAAGGCGGACCAGGGAATACCGGGTCCGCCTTGTCTGCCGACGGGCTCCGGGGAAGAAGTCTGGGTTCGACAAACTATCCGAGGCAATCTCAGTTGGCGTTGATGCTGAGGCTCGGCAAACAGAACAGTGCGCTTTTTTCGCCGCTCGCTCAATTAGCTCAATGGGCTTTAGCTCGATCAGATTACCATGTCGCCTCCCCAAAGTGCAGTGGCTTGGGCGAAGGACATGCATCAAAAGAAGGACTTGATGCATGTCGCGCAAATTTGTGCAGCGGTTTTCGAAAAAGACATGCACAAAACAAAGACTTAAAAGCGTATTTCTCGATCCATTTCGCCGCGATGCGCTCTAGCCGGCAGCAGCCTATGTTGTTTTTTTCACAGTCAGCGACACGTTTTTGTTACATTAAGATGCAACCTTAATCTCTGGGTGGCTAAGGTAATCGGAGATGACATACAAGTCGGTTCAGGAAACCCTCCGCGCAGCTGGAATCGTCATAAGCAAGAAAGGCGATGTCCACCGCATAAACTTCTTCGGCGGCCTGGAGGACACCGCGCACTATACCACGAGCCTCAAGGAGGCGCTGGAACGGGGCCTTGCGATGGCCAGACCGCAGCGCTCGTAGCTAGCGCCGTTGATTGGCAGCTGTGTTCCGCTGCGGCGAGCGCCTTGATCGCCTGGTCAATTCAGGCGAGATGCGCAGCGAACCGACTCTACGAGGCTAAGAAGTTCATCCCAGTAGGGCGAAAGGTCGAGGCCGAGACCAGCGCCGTAGGACAGCAGAGAGAACTGTTGCGCCAGTTCATCCTGCAGACGCCGGGCTTCATCTGGATCAGAGATGGAAGTGGTAGCCATGGCGGCCAGATCACGGCACCTGGCATCGGTTTCAAAACCGAGACCGCCAACAATCACGCCGAGTTCGACCATCATCGATATGAGTCGCACAAGCCCCCTCCGGCGATCTGCGCAACACAAGTGGCTGAAACCAATCACGATTGATCAGAAATGGGAAGCCCATTTCGGGGAATCCCACAATCTTCGTAAATCACCTCCCGTGGAAACGACGTTTTTCCTGAGGAGTACTGTACCAGAAAGTCGTGATCGCAATAGAAGGCGGCCGGGCAAGGTAGGCCTGCGACGTCACGGATCGCTTCGCTTTGCCGGAAGGCGCTTTTCAGCGCTGTCGCGCTGGAGGCCGCTGGAAGTTCCTCCAGGCACGGACAGAATGGACCGAGGCTCGATGTCGCCGCGTCCCGGGCAGATCGACGGGCGAATGGGCTGAAGTGGATGGGCGCCCGGGCGGACGCCCATCCAACCTCGTCATGACATGAACGCGGGCCGAACTTAGCCGCCACCACCGGAGCCGCCCGATCCGCCACTGCCGCCGGAACCACCCGAGCCGCCGGAACCGCCCGAGCCCCCGCTACCGCCGGAACCGCCCGAGCCGCCGCTGCCGCCGGAGCCGCCCGAGCCGCCGCTGCCGCCGGAACCACCCGAGCCGCCGCCAGAGCCACTGCCACCGCCGGACCCGCCTGATCCACCGCCGCCGCCGGATCCGCCACTGCCGCCGGAGCCGCCACTGCCGCCGGAGCCACCCGAGCCTCCGCCGCCGCCGGAGCCACCGCTCCCGCCGCCATCGCCACCACCATCACCGCCACCATCACCGCCGCCATCACCGCCGCCGGAACCACCATTGCCGCCGCCGGAACCCCCATTGCCGCCGCCGGAACCGCCGCCCTCGCCGTCGCTGGCAAGGACGGAAGCGATGAGAGCCGTTGTGATTGGCGGGCACATTGCGATTTGTGCGCGCGTGAGGATGCTTGCGCGGTTGCTGGCAATGCAGCAAAGCGCGTAGTTGGATTCCGTCAGCGGCTGGCATTGGGCGGCCGTCAAACGCGGTCGAACATTGCTCTGTGCCGATGCCGGAAGCGTCGAATTCACCGCCATAAGGGCGGATGAGACAAGCAGAATTGCGCGAGCGCTGCTCGCGCACCTTGGGTACAGGTGCATTTCTTCCTCCTAAGAAGGGAAAAAAGGCGCTCCCGTCCCCAAACTGGGCGCTATGTCAAAGTTTCCGACCATCGGAAACAATTTGTTAAGCATACATTGTTTTAGAATCTGTGCAAACGCTAATAGCGAGTCTTGATTTACCAAACCGGCGAAGATGATCTCGGTCTATCGATCCGAGGGGATGGAACGTGATTCGTTTGGCAGCGCTCGTTGCCGCAGTCATGGCTATCGCTGGCTGCAGCGAAACCATGCAGACTTCCGGCACTGCGTCCATGATGGTCACCAAGGGTTACGCTTTCGCCCCGCCGGCCGCCCGCGGCTTCTGCGCCAGGCAGCCAAGGCTCTGCAGCCCAGGCGGACACGTCAAGCAGGTGAAGCTCACCGAAAGGCGCATGGCCGAGTTGAAGGCGGTCAACAGTTCCGTCAATGCCAGGATCATCGAACGTGACGACCGTTCCACCGGCCTCGGCGACGATTGGCGGGTACCGACCAACGCCGGCGATTGCGAGGATATCGCGATCCTGAAGAAGAGCGAGTTCATGAAGCGCGGCTGGCCGGCTTCAGCCCTGCTGCTGACGGTCGTTACATCGGGCGGCGCGGGCCACACCGTGCTTACCGTTCGCACCGACAAGGGCGACCTGATCCTCGACAACCGAACCGACGCCGTCAGGAACTGGGCGCAGACTTCCTATCGCTATTTTGCGCGGCAATCCCAGTCCGAAAACGGCAAGTGGCTGCGGATCGCTTCCTGATCGATTGTCCCCGTCGGCGCAGTGCCGCGCCTTGACCGCCGGCGCAATTTCGCGCCGCGCAGAGATCCATCAATCCTTTGATCGGCTTGCACGGCCAATTCCGCCGTGGAACCATCATCGGGGGCATTCCTTGGCTTTGTCCAAGGATTGGGGAATAGCCGATACAAGGACCATCGACTATTGCCGACGCTCCACGAGCAAAGGGCAACGCCATGCGTGTGGATGTCATCGACAGTTTCGATGCTCTCGTTGAGCTGAGGGACAACTGGGATGCCGTCTACGCTGCTGACCCGGAGGCTCACTACTTCATGTCGTGGCCATGGATGGCGGGCTGGTTCAAGCGGCTTCGCTACCAATGGCTCGTCCTGGCCGCCAAGGAAGACAATTCAGCCGGCTATGTCGGTTTCTTCCCGCTTCAGCTCCGAACGGAACGAGCCAGGGACGGTGCGTTCCAAAACGAATTGCGGACGGGCGGCGGCTACTTCGCCGGATATGCCGGCTTCCTTTGCAAACCGGAGGTTCAGGATGCCGTTGTCCGGGCCTTCGCCGAGCATACGAAGCGGTTGAACTGGGCCAAGCTGCATCTTGAGAACATATTTGCATCGCCGCCGCGGCTGAATACGTTCCTCGAGCAATTTTCCGCGCCGGAATTCGTGACCGGCAAGGTGAGGCGTCCCGACGACGGCGATGGCATCGACCACGACATCTATGTCTATGTGAACCTGCCGGGCGACTGGGAGGACTTTCTCAATGACCGGCTTGGCGCGGCGACCCGCAAGACCGCGCGGCGCACGCTAAGGGCAATCGACGACGCATCCGAGTATCGCGTCACCAACGTGACCGCCGCAACGCTGGAGCGCGATCTGCAGACGCTACTCCGGTTCTGGGAAAGTCAGTGGGGCGCGAAACTGGCGGCGCGATATCACCCAGGCCTGCCGCAGGCGATGATCAACAACTTCCGTAACATGCTGCGCTGTGCCTTCGAGGACGACGCCCTCTATCTCCCGGTCCTGTGGCGGGACGACAACCCGATCGGCGTGCAGGCCACCTTGATCGACCGGAAGAACCGGGCACTAATCGGGATGCTCAACGGGCGCGATCTCGCGGTCAAGAAGCCCGCGCCCGGCTTCGCGCTTCATCTCTACAGCATACGCTGGGCCATTCAGAACGGCTTTGCCGTCTATGATCTGCAGACCGGGGATTTCTCTTACAAATATGATTTCGGCGGGCTCGAGCGCCGGGTCGAATGCCTTCTCGTCAGCACGGCCAGCCGCCGCAATCTGCGCGACCGCCTGGAGAGCCGGAGCCTGCCGGTCGTGCTCGCGCGCGCCAAAGCGCTTCATCAGGCTGGCGATCTTGAGGCGGCTCTGCGTGGTTGCCGGCAGATCCTGGCTGCCGATCCGGCCCATGCCGAGGCGCTATCGCTGCTTCGACAACTGGATGCCGCGCGACAGTCCCTTCTGCCGCAAAAGCTCAGCGTTGCCGCCCGTTTGCACCAGGCCGGAAACCTGGCCGAGGCGGAAAAGATCTACCGCGAGATCCTGGACGTCGAACCCAGGCGCTTTGACGTGCGCTACCTTCTCGGCGTGATTTGCCTGCAGCAGCACCGTTATGGCGACGCGGAGCGGCAGGTCGGCCAGGCGATCGAGATCAATCCGAACATCGCTGCCGCGCACTACAATCGCGGCCTGGCGCTGATGAAGCTCGACCGAATAAAGGACGCGCTCACAAGCCTTGACGAATGCATCGCGCTGGAGCCGGGCCACAGCCGGGCCCTGGCGCTTCGCACCGAGGCGCTGAAAGCCATCGGGCGGATCCCTGCCTCGGTTGCTTGAAGCGCGTCGCGCTGAAACGGATTCCGGCGACCTGCTTCAAGTCTTTGTTTTGATGCATGTGATCGTCGTAGAACTGCGCACATTTCCGGGCGACATGCATTAGCAGGGAGCAACCAATCCGGACGAGATCCCGCGGCCTATCTCGGGAACGAATTGTCGATAACGATCGACCAGATATCCTTGTTTATTTCTCTGATGTCCTCGATGGAACCGTGGATTCTTCTCATCTCCTCGTCATCGAGCGCTTCGATCTTTCCGTATTTGACCTCGTCCTTGCCGTCCACGATACGCATCAGCTGCGTGCTTCCGTGGGTTCCGGCCTCGTCGAACGAATAGATGCAGTGGCTGTATTTGTTTCGCAGCTTCGCCTGGCGCGTGAGCTTGCCGGTGACTGTCAGCACCGCCCGACGGCAGGCGGCCGGCGTCTTCGGGATTTTCGCCAGCCGCTCTACCAGCTCGATGCGCGCGCGGGTCGTGTTCAGCGTCAGGAAAATGATGATCGCCGTTTCCTTGTCGACCTTCGCAAGACCGGCAATCAGATAGATCAGCAGACTCTCGGTGTTGGTCCATGTGTAATTCAGTTGGCCAACGAGGAGCAGTATCTCCTGAAACCGAGGCATCATCGGCTCACGGCGAAGATTGGACGGACTGTGGCGAACCGGATCGTTCCAAGCCGCCGTGAAAGCTATCCTTGCGCGCATGAAACACCGCGGCCGCCTCGGTCCGGTTGTGAGCCCCAAGCTTGGTTATGATGTTGTGCAGATGGATCTTGACCGTGTGCTCCGACAGGCGAAGGGTCGCGGCTATGATCTTGTTCTGCAATCCGCGAGCGACCATTTCCAGGATCTGGAACTCACGGTCGGTCAGTTCGCCCATCTCCTCGAAACCGGACCGGTCCGGCCTTGGTTGTTCGGCAGGCGTCGAATGATCCGACGCCTTTTGCGAGAGGCTGCGTGCGTATGACTGGAACATCGCCAAGGGGAAATATTCGCCGCCGCGAAGCATAAGCCGGATGACCGAAAGCCAGACATCAAGCTTCAAATCCATGGGCAGGACGCTGCGCACGATCTTGAGATCGAGAACGTCGTGCATTGAGACGGAAGCTCGGCTGTCGTGCTGCACCAGGACGATCGGCGCTGCCGGATGATGCCGCATCAGTTCGGCGGCATAGCCGTCGATCTTATGCAGGAGCTCGGTGTCGATAAGGACCAGGCAGACGGGATGCTCGAACGGCGCGCAGGCCGCTTCGATGCCTGTAGCCTGCTCGACGACTATCGAGGGAAATTCCCTCTCGATGGCGTATACTAGACATTCTGGAAAGCTGTCAGTAGAGGAAACAGTCAGGATAATTCTACGCGCCGCCCAACTCTCTCCGGCACCGCTACCTACGGTGCTGTGCACGTTAACTCTGGACATGGTTGCCACCCCACCCTAGACGAATACTGTCGGTTTAGTTCTTTCCCTTCTTCAAATTTTCGGGGGCCGCCACCCCGTAAACAGCTAGCCTTAACGACTTATACACCAAATTAGACCGGACTGATATAGTTCGGATGAGCTATAGCTAATTTTCTCGTCGTCGCTGCCGACTGGAGACGTTCGACAGAGTCGCCGCCACCTGATCTGGGCAGGAATCTCGGCATTTGCGCGGCCGGAGCACGTCCGGGCAGCGGTCCGGCCGAACGGGCTAGCCCGAACTGTCAGCTTACAATCACCGCCCTCTGGTTCCAGACTTTCCCGGGTTCCATGTGGGATTGGGGCATATCCAGGACTCTTCCGTTTGAACGACCGGATCCTTGGTGATCCGGCGCTCCCCCGGGTTTTGCCTTGGGACGGCCGCCTCTCCCGAAGTCAAAGGGAGGTACTCAAGCAAGTCATGACGAAATTCGGATTGCGGACCTCAGTCCCCTCGGTCCGGCAGTCCATTCACCGCATTAAACGCAACGTCCGCGTACAGCCCATAGCCGCGTAAGAGAAGAATGCGGTTCGGCAGTCGCGGCCTTCAAACAGAGGACACGACCATGTCTCTCGACCTCGACAAGAACAACATCAACGCATTCGGTTTGCAGATCGTCGACAGCGAATTCGATATCGGTGACGGCGGTGGCGAAAACGAAAACAAGAACTACAATACCAACGACGCCAAGAACGAGAACGAAAACGAGAACAAGGCCTCGAACGAGAACGAAAACAAGAGCGACAACGACAACTCGAACGAGAACAAGTCCTCGAACGAGAACGAAAACGAGAACAAGGCCTCGAACGAGAACAAGAACGAAAACTCGAACGAGTCCAAGAACGAAAACTCGAACGAGAACAAGAACGTCAACGAGACCAAGGTCGACGTCGACGTCGACGTTGGCGTCAAGCTCGAAGGTGAGCTCGGCAATTCCGACGATGATTTCGCCGATATCTATGCCAACGACGACATGAAGATCGACACCATGATCAACAATAAGGACGGCAACGTCACTTATGATCCTGGCGACGACGTCACCTTCAAGGACATCCTGAACAATTCGATGACCGGCGCCGGCACCAACACCGCGTCGATCATCAACCAGACCCTGAACATGTATGACAACGACAAGCTCGACAACGCGACCGTCAAGAACGACGCCGATTTCAAGCTTGATCTGAACGCCAAGGGCGGCCACTCCGAAGCCGGTGACGGCATCTCGGCAGGTGGTGGGACCGCGGACGGCGGCAGTGACGCCAAGGCCAATGGCGGCGAAGGCGGCAATGGCGGGGACGCCAAGTCCGACGACGTCGAAGCCGGCGACGGCAAGGGCGGCCTGGCTCTCAGCGCGGCTATCGGCGGCGACTCCAAGAGCGACAACAAGGCCGACGCGGGCGACGCCAAGGCCGGCGACGGCGATAGCGGCGACGCCAAGGGCGGCGAAGTCGACACAGGCGACGCCAAGGGCGGCTACGGCGACGGCGGCAACGCCAACGGTGGCGATGGCCTCGGCCTCGGTTTCGGCCTCGGACTGGGCCTCGGTATCGGCGCTGCGGAAGCCGGCGATGCCAAGTCTGACGACGGCGGCGACGCCAAGTCGGATGCTGGCGACGCCAAGGCGGATGCTGGCGATGCCAAGGCCGATGGCGGCAATGGCGGCAATGGCGGTGATGGCGGCGACGTGACCGGCGGCGATGCCAAGTCGGACGGCGGCGATGGCCTCGATGTCGACGGAAAGCTGTCGCTGCTGAACTACGGTGAAGGCGGCGACGCCAAGAGCCTCGCCGGCGACGCCACCGGTGGTGGT
>NZ_NSGD01000036.1:0-20894 GCF_002294955.1 Mesorhizobium sp. WSM3864 | reverse complement strand
CAGCCACCGTATCAAGAAATGCGCCTGGAATGACGACTATCTCACCCAGGCTCTGACCCATATGCGATAGCCCTGCCCTTGTGGGGGAGAAAGCGATTTCAACATCTTAGCGAAGCTAAGTGTTGGAAATCGCAAGAGAAGGGAAAGGCGCCGATGTTGATCAGTGGGATCGCCGCTTCACCAACCGCGCATGCCGTCGCCAATACCACCAATCGAGCACGCGGCGGCGGAAACTGCGTTTCATCGCTGTCATGGCGTCAGACTCCGAGCAGCACGCGGCGCCGGCCGGCAACGTCGTTTGGCGCCAGATCCGTCTTGACCGTGGAGAGCGTGCCCTGGCGCTGCTCGAGCTCAGCCCTGAGCGCCGCTTCCCGCGCCTGCACGTCCTTGTCCTGCATAGTCGGCGTCGGCGGCAATGGCTTCAGTTCCGGCGGTTTTTGAAAGAGACACATGGTTCCAGCTTTCTCTTGTCCAGTCGTAGAGGAAGAAGTCTTCGCCGTTCCTGCCGTAACCCGGCAGGCGGCAGCGTTGGGTAGCGCCGAGCCGGTCCAGCCAGCGTAGCGCAAGCTCGTTCTCGGCAAGCGCCCTCGCCTCGACCCGCCAGGCGCCTTTGGCCGCGACCCGGGTCCCAAGCACCGCATGGAAGAAGCGCGTGATTTCCGGCACGCAGCGCTTCATGCGGCGCGTGCCCCAGTTCCAGGCGATCCAAAGGCCGCTCCGCTGCTCGGCCGCGCCGAAGCCGGCCTCTGGATTGCCGTCGAGCTCGGCGACATAGGCAAAGCCCTGCAGCGCCGTCAGCGCCAGCAGCGCCGGCGACCAATGGTCGAGCTGGCAGTCGATCTCGGCCCGGTCCTCGGGACGCAGGTTGGCGGCGATGTAGGAGAGATCCCGCAGCGTTGCGGGGACGATGCGGGTGGGCATGGATGGGCTTTCGTGGTCGAGAGCGAAGCCGTCGCCAGGGGACTCCGTTACCGCAATCTCAGCCCGCGAAGTTGTTGTCCACGAACATTTCGGCAAATTGCTGGGGCGTAAGCGTTACCTTGTTGTTGTGGGCGATTTTGAGATTCTTCTTCCACATATCCCGGATCGCCTCTGGCATCGCGTCGGGCATGTGAAGAGCCTTGGCGATCGCGTCATCCCACCGTCCATCGCCGCCATAGATGGCCTGCAACTTCGGCGCCATGGCGTCCAGGGACTCTTCGGATTCCTGAGACAGTTCTCCAATCGCCTTGAGCACATAAAACTCCAGAAGCCTGAGCAGCGGCTTTCCTTCATAACGCTTGTCGTCCGACATTTACCCCTCACGCATCATAGGTGGCATAATAAATCAGCCTGTCGCAGATCGCCGAGAGGCTGGGCTTTTCCTTCTGCGACGCAATCCATCCCTCTGTAACCTCGATCGCGATGAATATTTCGATGAAGTATGTCAGACCCGCCTTGGCCGCCGCCTTTGGTGGTACCATAGTATCATCGGGCGCGGTCGCAACCATTGCATCAGAGTCTTCGGTCCAAGGCTCCGATACATAGATCGTGTCCTCTTCATCAAAATCCGACAGCCTTTCAACGATATCCAGTAGCTTCATTATTTTCCCCATAAGGAAAATCCTCCTCGGCGATTCGGATGAAGGGAATTACGGTGACAGTGCACTATTTCGTTCGGCCCATCTAAACAATAGTTAACCTCAAAAAGCTGAGTCGCTTCAGGGATTGAGTGTGCTGATATCGCCAATTCCCATGCTATTCGTCGTCGTAAGGCTCGACTATCGCAACGAAAATGCCCAGCGATTCAAGCAGATCAAGAACGCGTTCCGAGATGACGAGGCGGAAGGGCACCGCGATCCCGAAGTCGTCTTGACCCGCCTTTCCATTCACTTTCAACCAAACGAAATGTGGCAGTTCCAGGCCGGGTTGATCCTCTTGAAACTCTTCCGAGGTCGTCACCTCAGCGTCCGCGAACGTCGCGCCTGAAAAGCCCATCTTCTGCAGCGCACGCTGGGTTTCTTCAGTGACGAGGAAACAAGGAAACGTCGCAACAATCACATCCCCGAACCATGCCTCTACCTTGTAGTGGAGCTTGGTTACGATCGGTGGATGAACGCTCGAGTCGAGAACCGTGCCTTTGCCAATACCACCAGCCACGTGCGGCCGTATCTTAAAATATTGCATCACTCACCTATCGGAGGATTGAACAGATGCCCGTATTTCTTGTCGATGTAACTCACGTAACCCAGAATTTGCTGACGTGTTGGCTGAGGATACGCCTCGTAAAATTCGTCCCACTCGTACCGCAAAATGACCTTGTGCAAAAGGTTGTCCAATGCTTTTGGAATGCCACGAAGATTCTGAAGAGAGTGCTCCTCGTTTGCAGCGACGATGCTTGGAAATCTCTCCCATATCTGTCGCTCCGCAGCATGATGTACGACAACTTCTCCCTGCAGATTCGGGTTCGCATCAAGAAATGTTTTGCGGTAGTTTTTGGAGGCAGCCCTCCCGAACGATGCCCCTTGATACTTTACCTTAGAAGGATCTCTTGCGATCGACTTTATGATCTCAAGAACCTCGCCCTTCTTGAGTTTGGCGCCGGTGCCTACACGGTAGGCAGCATCCTCCGCGGCTTTGACCAGAGATTTCGTCTCAACCGCTTGGCGAGCCACCGCGGCATCAGCGGCGAGCCCCGACTTGGCGCGCGAACCACTCGTTGCAAACTTCTCGAGCGGCTTGGTAAACTTGGCCGCCCCGTCGCGGACAATCGCCAAGCCTTTTGCAACAGCTTCGTCGGCTGCCTCTGACGCCAAGCGCCCTTCGGCAACAGCCCCCGAGCCGGGGGTGACCGGCAGTTGCTCAAGGAAGTCCCAAGGGGAATCGCGCAGATCCTGCAGAATCAGCCCAATGCCGTGCGGGGCACGGCCAAGGGCCTCAAAGCTCTCGCTGAGGTAATTGCCGAAACCCTCTGCGGCCTGTCGAACTGCAGACTTGGGTTCGCGGGGGCCGCCGAAGAAGGTGATTGCTCCCCTGTCGCCGCAGTGGTGGCTGATAAATCCTAGCTTGGTCTAGCTGTTGAGATAAAGCTTCCCGGGTAGCAGGGTCGGTGCACGACTGGGCTTTGGAAAAGGGGCGCGCAGGCGATCGCAGCCGATCGGAAGCGCGGCGGCGCGTGCGCGACTTGCTGGATTGAGGATTTTGGAGAGGCTAGAAGTCACTCGTGCTGGGGTGGCCGGAACGGCTCTTCGTCATCCTAGGGCGAAGCGAGGAGCGACGCGATGCGCGCAGACCCTAGAATCCATGCCGTGACGCTAAAGTGTTGACACGGTTTCAGAATTCTGCACCGCTGCACTCCAAGGCAAGGGTCACGGCATGGATACTCGGGTCAAGCCCGAGTATGACGAAGAGAGAGGTTCTGCCCTACCTGAAAGCCCCCAGCGGATCGCCCTGTCCTGTACGGAGCGGAGCCAGCTACTCGGCAGCAGTCGCAGATTGTATGGCGAGGGCCGCTTCGATGATCTGCCTGAACTGTTCCAGCTCCATTGGATAATACTGGTAGTTGCCGCTGGCTATGCCAGCCAGCACCACATATTTGCGGCCTTTTCTATCCCGCTTCAGGCGCAGGGAAATCGTGCAGTGGCCGTCCATAATTGGGGTATCGATCCGCTGAATGACCTCGCCACTGACAGCCATCTTGATAGAACGGAACATCGTCGAAAAGATCATGCGGCCTGCCCCCCCTGAATGCCGTGGACAATACCGTACGGGTTTCGCCATGTCCCCTGCCTCTGTTACCACTTTACCGAAACGCGCCCAGCGGATCGCTCTGCGCCGCCGGCCGCCGCGCCGCCTTGAACTCCGCCGGGTCAACCACCGCTTCCCTCAGCATCATCACGCCATAGCGTGTCGCGGCCATCAGGTCGTCGCGCAGTTTCACGACCTGGCCGTCCTTGCGGTGGTAGAGGCGGAACTCCTCGAACCAGGCGTGAAGCGTGCAAAACACCTTGAAGCGGCCGGACTGCATGCGGTCGAGCATGTCCATCAGGCCGGCCTCGACCGAGACGGAGCCGTCGGCGAAGCGGGCGTGACCCGAGAGCATGGTCAGCCCATGCGCGGCATATTGTTTTGCGAGCGCAACGCCGGCGCCTTCCAAGGTTTCGCGGCGGCCGTCGCGCGGCCAGGCGAAGGGCAGCCATTCGCCCCAGGCCTTCAGCGCCAGCGCCTGCATCGCCGGCGTCTGCTGCGCGGCGCGGTGGGCCTTGGTGACGTAGACGATGTCGGCCTCGGTGTCCCAGGCGAGCTCGACCGCGGCCGAAGGATGGTCCCAGCCGAAATCGAGCGCGCCGATGCGCGGCCACCAGCGCGGCAGCCGGAACGGCTCGCAGGCGATCATCTCCTCCGGCACCGGGAAGATGCGACCGGAGCCCAGCACCGGAATGCCGTTCGCGCGCGCCTCGCGCTCATGCTCGGGATAGGCCGCGATGATTTCGGCGCGCTGTTCGGGCGAATAGTGCCCGGCATCGTCGATGGTCATGAAGGTCACGTGTCGGGACATGGCAAGCTCCAGTTCCTCGCCCCACGAACGTGGGGGAGAGGTGCGGCGAAGCCGTGATGGAGGAGAGGGAATGGCGCCGACGGCCATACTGCCAATCTCCCCCCTCGTGGGGGAGATGTCCGGCAGGACAGAGGGGGGCGCGAAGGAGCGCTATCCTGCGGAACTTTATGCCGTTCGAACCGGCTGAATTAAGAGACTTCGAGAGGCTGGCGGGACAGCGCCCCCCTCTGCCCTGCCGGGCATCTCCCCCACAAGGGGGGAGATTGGCCGTCACTCACCCCTTGCCCAACTCTCCACTTCTTCGCTCGACAAAAACCGCAGCACCACATCCGACATCCCGAGCAGCGGTGTGAAAGTCACGATGGTTATCCCGCCCGTCGCGTTGGTGCGGGTCAGACCCTCGGAATAAATGTCCAGCGGCGGCTCCTCGTCGAACCAGACACCGTGCAGCGTCTCGCCCTGCCATTTCTCGCGGCCTTTTTCGTAGGACTTGAAGGAGAGCACGCTTTCGCCCGCCTGCACATCGCCGCCACCGCCCCAGCGCACGACGACGCTGTCCAGCGCTCGGGGCGCGCCGCGGCCCATCGTCGTTTCGGCAATTGCGTCGGCCGGGATCATGCCGGTGCCCCATTCCGCCTGTTGCTGCGGCGGGCCGACCAGCACACGCTGCGGATTGTCGCGCGTGCCCTCGCCGGTGACGCCGGCGGCCCAAAGCCGGACGGGCGTGTCGAACACCTTGCCCATCCACCAGTCCGGATAGCGGCCGGTGAGGTGCATGGCCCATTCGGCGCCCCCTGCATTGGTCTTGCCGAGCTGGTTACCGGCCATGAACAGGCGCTCGCGGTTTTTTGCCCCCGCCGCGTGGAACTCGGCCTGCCTTTGGTACGGCCTGTAGGCAGCAAGAAGGTTACGTTGACGGCGTCGGTCCACCTCCTCGAGCAGCGCCAGATAGGTCGCCATCATCGACGAACGGCCGCAGCCTCGCTTCGAGGCAGCGGATGCGGCTGCGGATCTCCTCATCGCTCAATTGGTCCAGACTGTTTTGGTTCGCATCGAGACCCTGCGAGAACTCTTTGGGCAGCATCGTCAGCACGACCTTCAGATACTGGTCGGGCTTTTCCGCCCTGACCGCGGCGATGACGCCGGCGCCATGGGCGCGGAAATCAGCGCGCAGCGCCGCGGCGAAATCGTCGCCCAGCGTCTTTTCCGAGCGCCTGGCTACCGGCGCGGCGGCCGGCTCAGCCTTCGCTCCAGCGGTTCGGGCGCCGGCGCACCGCGCCTTGCCTGCGCAGTCAGCCATTGACGGCTGCATCGGCTGCCGACGTTCCGGCGGAACGAACCGCACGCGCCCTGGCGGCCTTGCGCGCCGGCTTCTTGCGCGGCTTGGCGCGGGCGACCTTCGGGGCGGAGGGCTGATTGACTTGTCCGGAAAACGGCTCCGTTCGTTTCAGCTTCGCCGCGGCGGCTCTCATAGCCGAGGGATCGAGACCCTGGCGCGGAAAGCCGAAGCCGACGATCGCGTCGATCGGACCGCCGCGCACCATGCCGATGCGCACACCCGGCACGACTTCCTCGACGCGGCCTGTGCGGGGCGGCTCGCCGAACGATGCGAACTCGCCGATGGCGCTGACGATTTCGGCGCCGTCGTAGCCGGTGATGATGGTGGCATAGCGTGGCATGCAGAGCTTCCGCAGATTGGATTCAACTAAAAGGTCGAGTTCCCGCCCCGCCTGTCCTGCCGGACATCTCGCCCGCGAGGGGGAGATCAGCGGCTTCGGCCTTGGCGCCCGTTTTTCCGAACATCGGATTGGCAAAAGCCTCCGCGACATCGACCCCCTTCTTGCGGGGGATATGGCTGGCACGCCACAGGAGGATGCTGTCCCGTCGCCTCGCCAACTGGCGAAGCCACCAAGGTGAGGAGCCACAAAAAAACCCGCAGGCTGGCGGGTCGTTGGCGCAAATCAGCACCATGGACAAAATCATAGCAGAGCTGCCCTCACCTGACAAGGCTCCTAGGTAAATTTTCCTAATTATATACTTGACAAAGCATGAGTGATTCCTTAGCCATTTTGGGCTAAGAGGAACGTCATGCATCTTAAGGGGATCATAGCGGCGGATAAGTCCGCCGTAGAGACGGGAGATTGGAAGCGAGGTGAAATACCTCGCCCAAAGTGGCCGTCACGTCGAGCAAAAGCAAAGGCCTACAAATACGGGCCGCTTTACCAGTGGCGAGTTATCTCGTTTGTGGCTGAAGGCCATGATTGCCGCGTTTTGTTACTCTTCAACGAGGCGAAGCAAATATTTCGCGCCAGCCTTGGCGTGGTCAGAGGTGGCGAAACGCTCGTCATTTGCGATTACGAGTACCACGCCAGCGAACCAGGATGGCACTGCCATGCTCGCTGCGCCGACTTGTCCAAGCTTAATCAGGCCCATAATCGCTTTGGTGGGGTTCGCCTGCCCAAGACCAACGCGTATCATAGGCGAGTTGAATTCAGGCATCTAAAACAGCCGCTTTCTGCCCAGACCGCCTTTAATTGCGCAATATCGATCTTCAGAATCGACAAGGCCGGAGGAATGGTATGAAAGCCGAACTCTGCCAAGCGTTTTGCAATGACATCACGGTAACGGAGGTGCCGGCCGGTCTCGCTGTCTCTACGGCATTCCTGCGCGATGATGGTGACCGCGTTGCCTTCTACGTCACGAAGACGGAAGACGGCGCTTTCAGGCTTGAGGACGATGGCGCGACGATCCAGCAACTCGAAGCGGCTGGCGTGGATTTTGACACTGATACGCGCCGACGCGGCTTGGAACAGTTGCTATCTTCGGTTCATGCCCATTTCGATCATGATGACGGGACGATAAAGACCGCCTCGTTTCCCGAGATTGATTTGCCGGCTAGGGCATTGGCCTTCGTCGCCATCATGATCCGCATGAATGACTTCCTCTTGTTGACACAGGAGAAGGTGGCTTCGACGTTCAAGGAAGATGCCGCCGAACGAATAAGGTCAGCAATCGGTGACCGCGCCAGAGTCAGGGAAAACGAGAGGGTCAACTCGCGCCTGAGTGAGGTGACGCCCGATATGGTCTTGGAAGCGCACGACCGCCCGCCAGTAGCGGTATTTTTCGGGAACTCCCCTGCGCGAGTAAACGACGCGATCTTTCTTCACTTCGCGGCCCTGCACGAACTGAAGCAAGATCTATCGGTTGTTGCACTCTTGGAGGATGACCACTCCATATCCAACGACCTACGTCGAAGGGCAACCAATCGACTGGCAACCGTTCCGGTCTATAAGGATGATGAGGACGCGGCAATTGCCAGGATTACGCGCGAGGCGCTAGGTAAAGCGGCATGAGCGATACTAAGTCTGACGAGAAGCTGTTCAACGAGACGCTAAAGCGGATGCTGAAAACGCCGCCGAAGCCACACGATGCCGATAAGAGCAAGACAAAGGCGCCGGCAAAGAAGGCGAAACCAGCTAAGGCTTCGCCTTCCTCTTCCTCAAAGCGATAAGCCTTCGTGCTTTCTGCTTAGGCGTTACCGGCTTCACCAATCCGCCGATAGGTAAGGCGCTTGCCTTCGATCTTGGCAAGCAACTGGTCATGGCGTTCGGCGTCGGTGATCTTGAGGGCAGCGCGGCGGTTGTAGCGGAAATCGAACTCGGCAAGGTAGCGGTGCAAGTGAGCTTCGCCGCAATGCTGATAGACGCCGACCATGCCGCGCTTGAAGACTGAGAACACGTTCTCAATCGTGTTGGAGTGGATCGTCTCGGCACCTTCGTAGCGAACATATTCGCCGTTCGCATGATTGGTCGTCTTATGCGAGGCGTATTCCTCGCCAGTGCGCGTATAGAGGCGCGAGGCGTCGGTGTAGAGGATCGACTTGCGGTCAACGTTGCGCACAAGCACTTCGCGCACGGTTGAAGCCGTGGCGTCGTTGAGATGGAACATGCGGACGTTACCGCCGCGCTCGACAAGGCCGACAACGGTGCGCTTCTGGTTGCCGCCAGATTTGAGGTAAGGACGGCCCCTACGCTGAGGCGACGGCGTGCGCGGCGTCTCACGCTTGCCGATGTAGGTTTCGTCAACCTCTACGGCCTTGCCTTCGCCACCAAGCGGGCCGGACGAGTTAACGTCTTCGGCCATCGCTTCGCGAATGCGGTGCGCCATGAACCAAGCGGTCTTGTAAGTGACGCCGAGCATGCGGTGCAGTTGGTGAGCCGACATGCCTTTCTTGGACGAAGCCATGAGGAACGTCGCCAGAAGCCATTTGTTCAAGGCGATCTTGGAGCGCTCGAAAACGGTGCCGACGGTGACGGTAAACTGTTCACGGCATTCCATGCAGTTGTACAGGCCGGGACGGTGAGCCTTGCCTTCCATCTTGGTAATGCGGTCGGCGCGAGCATTGCCGCAATGCGGGCAGTTCGGGCCATGCGGCCAACGCTGCGCCTCAAGGTGTACGCGGGCGGCTTCGGCGTCGGTGAAGATCGGGTGAGTGAGTTGCATGGCGGCGTTCCCCTATGCCGCAAATCTATGAAATCGCCCGTACTTTGTCAAGTATATAATTAGGTAAATTTTCCTAGCTGCTTGTCTGCAGCCTTGCCGGGAAGCGGCTTTCGCTCGCGCACCGACAAATTGTGGCCCAGGTCTGAAAGTTCCAGAAATTTTTTCTCGGAACCACCTCCGGGCCGAGGGGTTCCACCCTTAGTCGCGACGCGACAGACTCCCGAACAGAGAAACGATCTCGCACAAGAAGGAGAAGATCATGCTCATCAAGATTCTTGCGGCATCGGCTCTGACCATCGGTCTGGCTACGGCTGCGATGGCTCAGAATGCAACGGGCGGTACCGCCGACACGGCGGGCAGCGGCCAGAGCATCACGGTGGACCCCACCACGCCTGCTAATCCGCCGCCCGATCAGATGGCGCCCGATACAGGCACGACGGGCAGCATCACCACGGACGGCATGAATTCGAACGCCGATCGGAATTGCCCCGCGACGCCGCAGGGCGCCCAGCCGGATGCAACTCACACGTCGCCTGGCACGGCATCGCCGTCGGCCAACGATAATCATTGCGGCAAGTAGTAACGAGACGCGGCAGTTTCGTCGCGCGAGGGCCGTGGCGTTCCGCTCCACGGCCCTTTGCTTGGAAGGGAACCATGGCGGACGTGAGCCGTTGCAAGGTCGGGCGTGAGCCGTTGCAGAGTTCAGCAAGGAGAGACCCATGGCAGACGATGAAACCAACCAGGGTAAGGACACGAACGCAGCAGCCGCGCGCAACGGCAGCTCGACGTCCCAGGGCGGCGGCACAGAGCGGACCAATCCGAGCCGCAGCAGCGCTGCCCGCAGCGGCAGCGCTTCGCGCACCAGCGCCAGATCTTCAGCCGCTTCGGAAGCGGCGATGAGGAAGCAGATTGCCGAATTGAAGCGCGAGGTGAGCCGGCTCAACCGCGCGCTTGCCGATCAGGCCGAGGAAGCCGCCAGTGCGACGCAAGGGTGGTACCAGAGCGCGGCCGACCGGGCCTCCGGCCTCTACAGCGGCGCGGCCGACCGAGCTTCTGAATTCTACGGCGGCGCGAGCGATCGCGCCTCACGCGCGGCAAGGCAGTTGCGAAGCCAGGCGCAGAGCGTTTCCGAAACCGTGCAGCAGAATCCCGGCACCGTCTCGACTGCCATGGTCCTCGGCGGCCTCGTCGGCTTGCTGATCGGCATGGCGATGGCGCGCAACTCGGACGCAGACCACGACTGGGCTCGCCCCTGGACCCGCTAGAGCACCGACGGCCGCCCCAGCGCAGGCCGCGGAAGGAGGCCGGGCCCAGAGCCCGGCCTTTCCATAGCGGCGGGTTGGTGTGCCCGGTTGTCGTTGGTGTGCCCGGTTGTCTTGGGCTGGTCATTAGCCGGACCTTATGGAATCATTCCCCAAGGGGAATCGCGGAGAGCGGGCATGGACAAATCCGCCATGGCATCGGTCTTTCGGATGCGGCATGCGCCAGCAGGTATTTCAGGCGTCCGCAGTCTTGGCCGAGGCCAGGCGGATCCGGTCTTCCATTCGCGCCCGCTTGGCGAAGCCATCCGCTTCATCGCCGAGGCAGACGGCCAATATGATCTGAGCGCCGTGGCCATCTCCTACGGAGATCGCTCGACCCCGCCGCTGGGCGCCCGCGAGATCAAGCAGCTCTGGGCCGAATATGGCGTGCGCCTGATGGAGGCCTAAGGCGCTCCCGGATCGGAAACGCCGCTCATGCGTTTTCAAGCGAGGTCAATGGGAGGAAGCGCCATGAACGTCGCCAATCTGCAACTCGAGGGCCTGTTGATGGCCGTCGCGGCAATCAACCATACTCTGGTGCGCAAGGGGGTGCTGACGGTCGAGGAGATCGACATCGCGCTGCGCAAGGCCGAGGCCGTCGAGACAGGCGAGGACCGGTCCGAGGCGATTTCGGCGTCGAACCGCGATGCGATCAACTTCCCGATCCGCCTGCTCGAGCTCGCCAACCAGTGCCAGCCGGAAGCGGACATGCCGTCCTTCTCCAAGCTGGCGCGCATGGTCGGGCAGATGAAGGAACCCTATAACGATCAGATGTGAAGTGGCGGCGCCTCACGCCCGGCCCGGCCAACCCTGTCGGACGGCGAGCAACTTGCCCGGCCCATGCACGGCGGCGAAGAAAAGGCCGGCGAGGAAAGTGAAATGATCGACGAAGAAGCCGAACTCGGCCTGGTTGCCGGTCCAGTGCGACGGGCCGTGGAATGAAAAGCCGAGGAAGATCACATAAACTGCCGCGACCAGCGCCGCCGGCGTGAAGAAGGCGCCGGTGAGGAAGGCGATCACCAAAAGCACCTCCAGGATCGCCGCGCACCAGGCGAGAAACAGCGGGAACGGAAACCCGGCGGCGGCGATGTAGCCGGCGGTGGCGCCCATATCCATGAACTTGAAGGTCACGGCCATCGCGAAGACGGCGGCGAAGATCAGGCGAGCGATGAGAATGGCGGCGGTCTGCCAGGCCGATTGCGTTTCCACGTTGTCCCTCCGGTTCGAAGCTGTTGATGCCCCAAGGACGGAGGAAGGGCAATGATTCCGACAGGGGCCGGAATTTTTGCTTCACTTGTTTCCTCACCCCACTGCAGGCCGCGGAGAGTCGCCGCGCAGCAGCCGGTGAGGCGCCGGCGACGCCGGGACGAACCGCCAGACGGCGAGCCCACAGCCAAGCTCGGCGCTCAACGAGGGTGCTCTCCCTCGCGGCTACGCCGCGCCACCTCTCGCCTGTTCGCGCGGGGCGAGGAAAGCTCAGCCCGCCTTCGCGTGCGGCGGGTGGCTGATCGAGTCGCGCACGGTGCCGTAGGCCGCACCCCAGCGGTCGGTCATGTCGCAGCGTATGTCCCAGAGTTCGGGGAAGAAGCGGTGGCGGGCCCCGCCTTCCAGGATCTCCACCGGGCGGCCCTTCAGCGACTTGGCGCCGAGACCGATCGAGCGGTGGATGAGATAGAGGTGGTTGGCGCGGAATTTCTGGAACAGCTCGTCGAACTCGATCAGCGCCTCGGCCACGACATAAGCATCGCCATGATCGTAGTGAGCGTCGTAGACGTCCTCGACGGAAAGCCCGCGGCCGTCGAGATACGAATGCTTGAAAGCCCGCCAGAGGTCCGGCGGCAGGCGCAGGATAAGCTTGAAGCCTGGCGATTCCTGGCCGCTGCCATTACCGAGCTCGAGGCGGATCTGCTGGTACTCCTTGGGCGACATCGTCTCCAGCAG
This sequence comes from Mesorhizobium sp. WSM3864, assembly GCF_002294955.1. Taxonomy (NCBI): domain Bacteria; kingdom Pseudomonadati; phylum Pseudomonadota; class Alphaproteobacteria; order Hyphomicrobiales; family Phyllobacteriaceae; genus Mesorhizobium; species Mesorhizobium sp. WSM3864. The sequence continues at coordinate 8,612 of NZ_NSGD01000036.1, read as the reverse complement.
ATCGAGCTGCGCCGTCATCATGCGCACCAGCCGGTGCACGCGGCCCATCAGCGAGACGATGCGGTGCGTGTCCTGCCTCTCCAGATAGTCGAGCACGTCGACCAGCGTGTAGGCGATGAGCTTCATCCACAATTCCTCGACCTGGTGCACGATCTGGAACTGCAGCTCGTCGGCATTGACCATTTGCGAGAGCGGCTTCTGGCAGGCGAGCAGCTGGTCGCATTTGAGATAGACGCCGTAGTCGCGCATTTCGGGCGCCTCGATGCGGGCGTGATAGTCCAACTTGTCCATGGCTCATCCTCCTCGCGCGGGCATGTTCGGCAGGCAGCCAAGGATAGCGCTTCCGGCTTGAACATTGTTCCTTTCTGTTATCCAAGTAGCGGAAATTGGAGTACGATTAGCGCCCATTGTCGCGACATCGGAGAACGGACTATGCTTGATGCCCTTGACCGCAAGATAGTGTCAGCACTCGAGCGCGACGCGCGCATCTCCTTCGGCGAGTTGGCCGAAGAGGTGGGACTGAGCAAGACGCCGTGCTGGAAACGGGTGAAGGCGCTCGAGGATCAAGGCATCATCCGCAGCTATTCCACCCGCATCGATCCGGCCGCGATCGGCTTCGACATCGAGGCCTTCATCCAGGTGTCGATCGACTTCGAGGTGTCGGACGCTTTCGAGGCGGCGGTGAGGAAGCACCCGCTGATCCGCCGCTGCTATGCCACGACCGGCGAGGCCGACTATCTGTTGCAGATCGTCACCGTCGACATGCGGGCGCTGGACAGGATGCTGCGCGAGGAGCTCAGCCGGCTGCCCGGCGTGCGCCGCACCGTCACCTCGATGGCGATGCGCGAGATCAAGGGCGACATCTCGTTCGCCGATGCAGCGGCGCATGCGCTGCGGTAGTCCGGGCGCGAAAAGATGGAGACGTCGGCGGGACAGCGCCCCCCTCTGTCCTGCCGGACATCTCCCCCACTTGGGGGGAGATCGGATGTCACGCCGGCTTTCGTCAAGTGTAGGAAGATCGCCGGCGGCGGAACTGCTAATCTCCCCCCTTGTGGGGGAGATGTCCGGCAGGACAGAGGGGGGCGCGAAGGAACGCTACGTCAGGTATTTGGATTCCACGTCAGGCTCCCTACGGCCGGCCGGCTCGGGCTGCCGCAGCGGCTTTTCCTTCTCGGCGTCGGCCTTGCGCTTCGGGCACGCCTCGAACTCGTGATCGCGGCCGCCGCAATAGGAACAGCATTTGGCAGGCTGATCAGGATGGAGCATCGGGGCCATTCCCAAGAATGCACGAAAAGGTGTCCGGTTGCAGCAATTGCGTGAGGTCGCAACCGCCGCCAAGCCCCTGCCCCGATAGGTCTTCCATGCAGTTCCGGTCGGAAAACCGACTGCACGTTTTTCCTGGAATCGCCTTATTAAGGAGCTCGCCGCTTGCGCGGCGGGCTCCCTCAATCACCGCTCACGCATGGGCGTGGGGATGACGGACGTCCCAGACGGCCCAGGCCGATGCCGCGACCACGAGCACGCCAAGGATGACGTGCGTGAGCATTACGTTCCTGTCCGCCGCGAAGCCCAGCAGCCAGGGCGACACGATCAGCCAGAGCCCGAGCACGAGATTTACCCATTCCTCCCATTCGGCGAACACCGAAAGCGTCGCGAGCGCCAGCGCACCGAGCAGGACGCCAACAATCCAGGCGTTCCACGCGGGCATCATTGCCGCGGTGAATCCGATGACCCAGGGTGAGATGAACAGGCAGATCGCGAGGACCAGGATAACCCAGTCCTTGCTCTTCCTTTCTTCCATCAGTTTGCTTGCCATGACAACCTCCATCGATGAAGCCAGACCAAAGCAACTGCATTCGCGTGCAATGCGCACGCTATGTTACATGATGTAATACATTTTTATGGAGCGACAAGGGAACCTTCCGCGGTAGCCGTATTGCGCGCCGCACAAGTCCCTTTACGGCAAATGCCTTCGATTTCCGGAACGGGCCCTCATCCGTAAAAGTCGCTTCCGCTCTCAGCGCCCAGCTGTGGCATGACAATGGCCTCGAGCGGTGCCGTCAGCGACCATTTCAACGCACCGGACGAGCGCTCGAGACTGGAGGAGCCGCTGAGCGATTGCGGCGCCACCCGCTGCAGCACCACGGTGCCAAAACCCTTGCGCGCCGTCTCGTCCGGCTCGCCATTGGCATGGCCATTCGACCTCTCCTGCCAGACAAGGTGAAAGTGGCGCTGCGCCTTCGGGCCGGTCTCGACCGTCCAGGTGATCTCGACATGCCCGCCCTCACCCGCCAACGCGCCATATTTCGACGAGTTGGTGCCAAGCTCGTGGAAGGCCATGCCGAGATTCTGCACGGCATTCGACTGCAGCGTCAAAAGCGGGCCGGAAAGCGAGATGCGCTCCTCATGACCAAACGGTTTCAGATGTTCCTGGATGAGGTCGAAGAGACTGGCGCCTGCCCATTCCGAGGTGACCAGCAGATCGTGCGAGCGCGACAGCGCCATGATCCGGGCTCGGATCATCTCCTCGAACTCGCTGGGGCTGGCAGAACGCTTGTTGGTTTCCCTGACCATCGACAGGATCACCGCGAACTGGTTCTTCACACGGTGGTTGACCTCGCGCATCAGGAGCCGGATGCGGCGCTCATTTTCCCTGGCGGCGGTGATGTCGCGCGCGATCGTGGAGGCGCCGACGATCTCGCCCGCAAGGCTCCTGATCGGCGACACCGTTACCGAAACGGCAACGAGCGAGCCGTCCTTGCGCTTTCGCATCGTGTCGAGATTTGCCACGCCCTCGCCCCGGCGGATGCGGCTGATAATGTCGGTCTCCTCATCGTGCATATGCTCGGGGATAAGGAGCAGCATCGATTGGCCGATGGCTTCCTCCGCGCTGTAGCCGAACATGCGTTCTGCCGCGCGGTTCCAGTCGGTGATGATGCTGTTCAGATCCTTGCCGATGATGGCATCGAAGGAAGAATCGACAATGGCGGCCAGACGCGCATTGGCGCTGGCATCTTCAATTTCCCTGCCCCCGGATGTCACCATGGGCATTAGTTAGCGCGGCCGAATCTCATAGCAAGCGGCTAAGCCTTGGAGGGGTCAGGATTTTCGCCATTCCCCTTTGCTGGATCCAGCACGCCGAAATCCTGCGACTTCATGCCGGTCTCGGCGGTCAGGAAACCTTCGGATGCGAGGCCCCTTCGCAGAAGCTCGCGCACGGCGGCCGAGCGGCTCGGCATGCGTTTCTCGAAGCGCCAGTTCTCGACTGCCGCGAGTTCCTCTTCCGTCAACATGATCTGCAGCCTTTGCGGCCGCTCCAATTCAACCACCCTAGCCTCCCGCAGGTCATGACACGAATGAGTATGTCACTCACTGCCAGTAAAAGTAGGATTCGGCTCAAAAGACGTCAAGGTCAGGCGAGACAACAAAGGCGGGGGACGCTGGCGGTGCTAACGATATGGCTACACCGCATTTGCCGGTCTATGCTAACTTGTTGATTTTTTTGCAGCTTTTCCATTTTTTAGTTGCCAACCGAGCGACGTCGGCGCATTATGGCCGGCAGAGGGATGAACCGCCGCGAAAGGAGGTTTTTCCGATGTTACGAGGATTTTCCGACCGGTTGCGCAACGACGCTCACCACAAGGTCCAGCGGGCTTTGCGGGAAAACGGCATCGTCAACATCATCCAATTGTCGGAAGAAATCAGGCTGATGAATCTCGCCGAGAACATTGCCCGCGAGGATATCGAGAGTCTGGTGATGCAGGTGGCTCAGCTCTATGGCGGAGCCATCGAATTCGACGAAGAGGCGCTGACGGCGCTCGACCTGCCCGACGCCTGCCCGGCTGACAGCCGCAACGACCTGGAAAAGGCGTTGCGGGAACGCTCGCTCCTTTCACCCGAGTCGGCGGATCTGCTGCAGGTGAGCGACAAGGGCTAGGGCAATTCCAGTCACTCGCTGGTCAACTCGTCGAGCAGGCGCAGTCCGTTCTCGTACTTCTCGGGGTCGATGCCCGCTTGGTGCGCCTGCCAGAGATTGTCCTTGAGGTCCGCCTGCTTGACAGGCAGCGCAAGCTCGTTGGACGCCGCACGGCAGACAAAGTCGTGCTCGCTTTCGTCCATTCTTTTCGTCAGCGCGTCAACGGCAGCGACGACCGGAAAGCCGAAGCCCTCGGCCTCGAGCCGATCGAGCGTCCACCCCTCGCCTTTCTCGACCACGTCGTGCAGGTAGGCGACGGTTTTCTCGTCAAGCGTTTCGACCGCATCGGCGACGCGTCTCAGATGTTCGATAAAGGGACGGCCGGTCTTGTCTTTCTGGCCGCGATGGGCCTGTTCGGCGATCTTCGCTGCCTGGTAAAGCATGATCTCCTCGATCTATTGGAAGCCCGCCCCAACGGGACAACGAGACGGGCAGGATTGGGTCCCGACCCGGTCCGCCGGCACGCCTTGCAGGGGACGGCGCGCCATACTGCGGCAGAACATGAGCAGCGTTCAAATGTTCCCTCGTGTCCGGCCGAAAAACAGGAACCCGCGGCCCGCGCAGTCGTTAGCATTTACGCAAACACAAAGGAGGTCTGCACCATGGATTGGAACCGCGTCGAAGGTAACTGGAAGCAGGTCAAGGGCAAGGTGAAGGAACAGTGGGGCAAGCTCACCGATGACGACCTCGACCGCATCGCCGGCAACCGCGAGCAGCTCGAAGGCAAGATCCAAGAGCGCTACGGCATCGAGAAGGATCGCATCCGCCGCGACATCGACGACTGGGCGAGTCGCCAAGGCTGGTAAGATCCGCCGCCGGATAAAATTGAGCCCGCAGCCCCGATCGGGGCTGCGGGCTCAAAAGCCGGAATTTTGATTTCAGAACAGGGACGTTATATTAGTTGACTAAGCGATTCGTGGCACGGTGAACCGATGGCCAAGAAGAAATCGAGACCGGCCTTGTCCGTTATCGCCGCAGCCTCGCGATCGGAGGCTTCCGAAGCGATTTATTTTGCCCGCAAATGCGGCCTAACCCCCGATGAAGCCCTGCGGATAATGCGCGAGGCGCTCGTGACCGTGGGGCCTAAGCCTGCCGGCGCCGGAAAGCGGAAGCGCTAGGCGCCATCGCCTCGGGCGATCGGATACCATCTCCCTCGAACCCGCAGCGGACTTCGGCCAGAATCGCACAGTGCTGTGCTCGGCGGCAAAGCCCGGGGTCCAAACCGCTCGGTCCGTGACGCGAGAAGGTTCCGCTTGATGGCAGGGTGACACAACATGTGACCCCGCCGCCAGCGCTTATCCGCAACTCCCAAACCCAGGCCAGCGTTTGTGAGCGCGGACCACGCTTTCACTTTCACCTGTCAACGGGAGGGAGAGCTATGGTTTTTCCGGGTTTCCTTAACCCCGAGGATTTGGTCATCCTCGCAGCCGCTCTCGACGACTACTGCCGCACATTTCGCATACCGTCGGACAGTGAGGAGCGACTTCAGGCGGCAAGGCACGCGCTGATTTTGTTTGAGAACGGCTGCCGCGATCCGGTCGAATTGAGTGAAAAGCTCAAGGCCAAACGCAAGTAGCGCAAGCCGGCGCGATCTTTAGGTTCGCCGGCGGCCTGCCCTTGCCGCCAAAATGAAACATACGGCCACCTCGAAAGTTCTTGTCTGAGAGGAGGCGCGCTATGGTTGGAAATGATGGAAAGCAGGTGCAGCAAACGGAGGCCGATGTCCAAATGCTCGCCCACCGGTTGGCAAAGGACGCGGACATTTCGGAAAACGATGCCCTTGAGTTGATCAAGCTAATCGGAACCGACTGGCCTTCGCTGCTGCGCGAAGCTCGGTTCCTCAAAAGCCGACACTGATGCTGCCTCCCGGCCGGGCGTCCCGCGATTCTTTGCGAGCTGCTTCAGCGCCTTGAGAAAGATCGGAGCCGCCAGATCGCATTTGTATTTGGACGGTCCATTGGTCTGGATGACGATCTCAGCCTGCCTTAGGGTCAGGCCGTGCTTTTCGGCGAATTCGAGCGGTTGATAGGCCTGCTCCCAACCTGGCCCTGTCTTTGGCATCGTGACGACTTCCTCCCGCGATTGACACGTGAGGCAACGCATTCGGCTGGACAAGGTTTCAACGGCTCGCACACAGCGGCGAAACTGCTGCCAAGCGCCTGGCCCTGGGTGCATGGAACTTCGGTTGCCGCTGATTGTTGCACCTGAAAGGCGGGCCGGGATGACCATATCGTCGCTGCATCTGCTCAAGGGCATAGGCTATTCGATCTCAACGGTAAGCGTGATGCTGCTGGCGATCGTCAGTTGGGAGCACGTTTCGCAAAATCCGTTGCTGATTGCCTGCCTGCTTGGCGGCGCCGCCACCTCGATCATCGGGATGTTCTGCCGCTGGCTTTCCTACGAAGTCGAAAAGCGTCAGCAGGAGCGACAGGCAGAGAACGGCCAACTCTCGAACCGGCGGCCAGCATCCTCACCCCTGCCGCCAGCGCCGGAACTCCGAGACCAGCACCGTGATCAGGCTGCTGAGGACGATCCATCTGACGACCTCGCCGTCCGGCACGCCCGGTTGCGGTGACCTGCCTGACCTTGACGTTTCGTCGCTGGCCGCCACCACGGGCGCGAGATCCTGCCGGCTGCCGCTCCGCACCGAATAGGCGCGGGTGATCTCGGCACCGAAGAGGAAAATCTGTGCCGAATAGTAAACCCAGACCAGCACGACCATCAGCGCGCCGGCAGCGCCATAGGACGTGCCGATGGCGCTGGTGCCGATGTACCAGCCGATCAGCGACTTGCCGATGGTGAAGAGCAGCGCGGTGACGATGGAACCGACGCCGACGTCGCGCCATTTGAGCCTGCGGTCCGGCAGGACCTTGTAGATCGCCGCGAAGAGCAGCGCGATCAGCACGAAGGAGACGATGGTGTTGATCGCGCTCACGATCAGCTCGCCGAACGGCAGGTGCTGGTTGATGACCTCGCTCAGCGCCGAGATCGCCGTGCTTGCGGCGAGCGACACCAGAAGCATGAAGCCAAGAGCTGCCACCAGCCCGAGGCTTGCCGCCCTCGCCCGCACCAGGCGCGAAAGCGAAACGCCGCTGGGCTTGACCTTCCATATCTCGTTCAACGACTGCTGCATCTCTCCGAAGACGCCGGAGGCGGTGACAAGCAGCGTGATCAGCCCGATGAGGGTGGCCAGCGTGCTGGACCCGCGATGCGCGGCGGTCTCGATCACCGCCGTGAGCAGTTCGGCGCTCTGCGGTCCCATCACCCCCGCGAACTCAGCCGAAAGCGCGAGCTGCGCGGCGTCGTTGCCTATGACGACGCCCGCGATCGCTACCACGATCAGAAGGATCGGCGCCAGCGAGGTCGTGGCGTAGAAGGCCATCGCCGCGCCATGGCTCAGCGCATTGTCGTTGACATAGCCGGTGATGCTCTCTTTCAGCACAACCCAGGCTTCCTGGAACCAGCGCTGCATCTTTCTCCCCGTCGGCTGCTTCTCCTCGTCGGCTATTTGGGGCGCGGATCCTCGAGCCCGGCTCCGATGGTCTGGAACGAACCCGCGCGACGCTTCTCGACGGCTTCGGCGAGCGCCAGCGCGGCATTGCGGACTTCCCTCTGCACGGCATGGTCGGCGTCGAGCTCGTCATGGCTCGTCGCATAGGGCTTCCAGTAGCCAATGTAGCGGTCGAGCTCGGCAGCCTCGCCCACCGGATCGAGCTTCATCGAGCGCAGCCAGTCGGCCAGGCTGTGACGCACCCTTCCGGCACCTTCGGTGTCGCCATGCACGATGACGGAGAACAGCCGGCCGGCGAGATGGCGCGGATAGTCCCAGCCGGCAAGCTCGACCTTCTTGGCGAGCGCGGCATCCTTGCCCTGCGTCAGCGAAGGATCGGGATTGCCGCCGTCGGCGCAGACAAGCCGGTCCATCATCAGCTTCACCGGCGAGGAGGAATGGTACCAGTTGACCGGCGTGACGATCATGACGCCATGCGCCTCGACCCAGAGCGGGTAGATGTCGTTCATCCAGTCATTGACCTGCCCGAGCGAATGATTGGGGTAGCAGGAGCATGGCCAATGGCAGAGCGCGGCCGCGGTCGAGAAGCACGCCTTGCAGGGAAAGATCCTGCGGCCGTATTCGGAGGCGAGCCGCGCGAGGTCGAGAACCTCGATCGCGAAGCCCGGTCTTGCTGCAATGGCGCTGCGCGCCAACTCGACAAGGCGGAAGCTTTTCGACATTTCGCCCGGGCAGGTGTGCTCGCTGCGCGAGGAGCCGTTTATGAGCAGGATGCGGGACGGCGCGGTCTTGTCCTCGTATCGGCGCTGTGCCGCTTCGACCGCTTCGTGCGCGGCGAACCAGTCGACGGAGAGATCATAGTCCGGATCGTGGAAGCCCTGTCCCGCCTTTCTGGTGATCGGTGCCTTGCGTTCTTCGCTGTAAGCCTGCCAGGCGATCTCGGCCAGCCTGCCAATGGCATCCGCCTCCGACTGAAAGGCCGGATCGTAGAATTGTCTCAGATAGCGTGCCTTGAATTCGCTTTCGCCGAGACGCGGGCTCGGCATGCCTTTGCGCGGCTCAGGGCCCTTGCTGAAATCTGTGCTGTTTGCCATGCGCCCACGCCCGAGTTGGGCGGGCCGGGTG
>NZ_NSGD01000035.1:0-21216 GCF_002294955.1 Mesorhizobium sp. WSM3864 | reverse complement strand
CATAGAGGTGGGAACCGAATTTCTCACCGGTTCGTCCAAACCCGCAGACCACTTCGTCGGCGATGAGGAGGATATCGAAAAGCCGCGGAAACCACGCCCTCGGCGTTTACCGTCGCCTTAGCGCCGACAAAGGGATTGGTGAATTCGACTTGATCGGTTTGGTCACGACAAGACTGTAATATTGATCGATCCCCAAGCCCGCCTGCAGCAGTCCCTCCATGAAATCCTGATAGGTAGCCATTGAATGGGTCGCGACGCGCATCAGATAATCGATCCGCCCCCCGATGGCCCAGCAATCCAGGATTTCCGGAAATTCTTGGATCGCAGTCTCGAAATGTCGTTGGTCCTCGAGGCGATGACGATCCAGCACGACCTCCACCATGACAAAGACCATGCCACCGATGAGGGCCGGACTCAGCCGCGCGTAAAACCCCTCAATAATCCCTGCGGCTTCGAGTGTACGGAGCCGCTCCGAGCAGGCCGACGCCGAAAGATGAACGCGCTTCGCAAGCTCGCTTTTTGAAATCCGAGCGTCCGACTGAATCTCTGAGAGAATGCGGTAGTCCCAAGCGTCCAGGCGCGCAGGATTGCGGTTCGACTTCATGACCTTCTGCTCTTAGCCGTTGTCGACAATGGAATTAGTGCCAACCAACCGAGCCTGGGCCAGGAAGCATCAAACGCCGATGTTGCGTGCGATGCTGTCGGCCGCCATGCGCTTGCGCCACTCAAGAGGCCCGGAACTGTGAATCGAGTTTCCCTCAACATCGATAGCCATGATGACAGGCATATCCTGGACCTCGAATTCATAGACTGCTTCCATGCCGAGATCCTGAAAGGCAACGAGCCGCGCTGACTTGATTGATTTTGAAATCAGGTAGGCAGCCCCTCCCACTGCGATGAGATACGGCGTTTTGTGTCTTACGATCGACTCGACGGCTGCCCGTCCTCTTTCCGCTTTGCCCACCATCGCGAAAAGCCCGGTTTTCGCGAGCACCTTGTCCGTAAAGTCGTCCAAGCGGCTCGAGGTTGTTGGGCCAGCCGGCCCGACGACCTCATCTCTTACCGCGCGGACTGGTCCAACGTAGTAGATAACGCGTCCCTCCAGATCGAACGGAAGCGGCTTGCCGGCATCGATCAACTCGACCATTCGCTTGTGGGCGGCGTCACGGCCTGTCAGCATCTTTCCGGACAGAAGGAGCGTTTCACCACAGCGCCACGATGCCGTCTCTTCTTTGGTCAACGCGCTGAGGCTGACTCTTCGTACGCCGGCTGGTCTCAATTCGTCGGTTCCGATGTCGGGCCATTCGCGCAAGTCGGGCGGCTCCAGACTGATTGGTCCGGAGCCGTCCAAGGTAAACTTCAGGTGCCGGTTGGCCGCGCATTGCGGGATCATTGCAACGGGCTTGGACGCCGCATGGGTAGGATAAGTCGCAACCTTGACATCGACGACTGTCGTCAGGCCACCAAGGCCTTGGGCGCCGATGCCCAGCGCGTTAATCCGTTCATAAAGTTCAATCCGCAGTGCCTCCTCCGCGCTCGCCGCCCCCTTGGCGATCAATTCCGCCATATCAATGGGCTGGTTCATGGCCTCCTTGGCCAGCAGCATCGCCTTTTCAGCGCTACCACCGATGCCAACGGAGATCATGCCGGGCGGACACCACCCACTGCCAAGCGTCGAGACTGTGTCAACCACCCAGTCGGAAATGGACCCGCTGGGGTTCAAAGTGGTAAAGCGTGCCTTGTTCTCTGACCCACCGCCTTTTGCGGCAATGGTGATCTCAATCTGGTTACCTTGCACAAGGTCAACATGGACGACCGCCGGGGTGTTGTCACAAGTATTGACCCGTCCGGCGAGCGGATCGGCAACGATCGATGCCCGAAGGGGGTTGTCCGGGTCGAGATAGGCCTGACGGACGCCCTCGTTCACCAGGTCTGCGAAACTGGCCATTGATTTGATCCGGGCGTTCATACCGACTTTTGCGAAGACCACCACAAGGCCGGTGTCCTGACAGATCGGCCGCCGCCCGAAGGCCGCCATGCGGGAGTTCAGCAGAATCTGCCCTATTGCGTTCTTTGCCGCTGGACTCTGTTCGCGCGCGTATGCCTGCGAAAGAGAGTGGATAAAATCTGGAGGATGATAGTACGAGATGTACTGAAGGGCGTCGGCCACGCTCCTGGTGATGTCCTTGCCGATAATGGTTAGTGTTCTTTTACCCACGAAAGTTTATCCAAACGAACCGAGGCCATTCACCATTTTTAGAATTTGGAAGCTTCGCACCCCCTGCTCGCCGCCTTCATAACCGTAGCCGCTCTGCTTGATGCCCCCATACGGCGCGTCCGCGGAAACCCCTTTCAGGTAATTCACACTGACAGCGCCTGCCGAAAGACTGTTGGTCAGCTTTCGCTGCGCATCGGCAGCGTCCGTGAAGAAGTAGGCGGCCAAGCCATACTCAGTGGCGTTGGCTTCCTGGATCGCCTCATCGAGCGTGTCGAACGGCGCAATCGTGAGGATCGGCCCGAACGGCTCTTCATGAAGCACTCTTGCTTCCTTCGGTACGTCCGTCAGGATAGTTGGCGGCCAGTAGAAGCCTGGTCGCTCAAGACGGGCGCCACCGGTCTCGATGCGAGCGCCGCGTTCGACGGCGTCTTTGGTCAGGCGCTGCATAGCCTCGATGCGCCGCGCGTTCGCCATCGGACCCATGTCCGTTGCAGGATCGTCTGGTGGCCCGATCTTGATCTTGCGAGCCGCATTCGTCATCCGGGACAAGAATTGCTCATAGAGAGACCGAGCGACAAGAATCCTGCTCGGCGCATTGCAGCTTTGCCCCGCGCACTCGAACTTGTATTCCGAAATTGCCGGTATGGCTTTTGCGAGGTCGGCATCCTCGCACACAACCACCGGCGAGTGTCCACCAAGTTCAAGGATGCAACGCTGCAAGTTATTCGCGGCGAGCGTGGCCAGCTGTTTTCCAACCGCGGTTGAACCCGTGAAAGTCAAGACCTTCACGATTGGCGAGCTGAGCAGATGCCGCGATATATGCACCGGCACACCGAAGACAAGATTGACCACGCCATCGGGGATACCAGCTTGGCGCAACGATTCCACGATGTGGACAGCCGCGCTCGGTGTCTCTTCAGCCCCTTTGAGGATCACCGGGCAGCCTGCCGCCAGAGCGGGGGCGAGCTTGCGGGCGATGAGAACGGCTGGATAGTTCCACGGCGTAAAGGCAGCAACGACGCCGAGCGGCTCCGGGGCGATCATCCGGTTCGGGCCTATTGGAATCGGGGTCGACAGCTTTTCGGCATGCCTGCCGTTCCATTCCAGCGTTTCGACGGCACGCGTGTACTCACCTGTCGCTTCGGCAACCGTCTTTCCTTGTTCGGCCGACAGGTCACTGGCTGCTGATTCAATCTTCGATGCCAAGATTCTTGCGGCTGCTACCAGAATCTCGCCACGTTCTTTTGCAGGCAGTGAAGACCAAGCCTTGCGGGCGTGTTCTGCCGAAGCCAGGGCTTCATCCAGATCAGACACTGTCGCCGAGGCCACGGAGGCAAATACCTTCTCCATTGCCGGATTAGTCACCGGCAATGTGGCTCTGCTACCACCGGCCCGCCATTTGCCATTGATGAAGAGCTCGTGGCTCCTGGCGTCGGACATCGAGTGCTCCACTTGTGTGAATTCCAGCCATGCGAGTGCCTTTCGAATTGAAACGGGCAACTCCGCCTGAGCCAGTTTCAGCGCGAGTGTCGCGGAAGGTCAAATATCGAATGTTGCCGAAATCCATCTGGAATCCAGATCGATCTGATCCTGATGGCCGCAACAGGGTTATGGCATTGCTTGAAGTCGAAGGGTTATCAGGCCGCGTCAGGAGCCGCGGCTGCCCAGCCCCGGCTCTCAATTAATTCTCTGGTGACCTTGGGGATGAGCTTGCGAACCGCGGAGACGGCCGCGGAACGCTCATCTTTCGGATTTACAGCAAGTACGACGGAGCGGGTAATCACTGGATCTACGATTTTGACGGTTCGGATCAGCCCCTGAGAAGCTTCTTTCTGGACCGCTGACGGGGCGAGAATAGAATAAGCTTTTCCCTCTATAACCATGTTGATGATTGTCGAAAGCGAGTCCACTTCAATCCTGACATCCAACGCGCAACCATGTTGTGCCACGACGTCAGCCACCGAACGTCTGACGTTGTTATTGCGCATGGGAACGGCCAGCGGGAATGCATGTAGGTCAGCCAGAGATATCGCATGTTCGAAAGGCGGCTCGCCGGATGGGACCACCAGACAAAGGTTTTCGCGGGCCAAGACTGTCATTCGCCCCACGCTGTCCGCGGTGCGGTAGAGAACTGCCAGATTGAAGCGTCCAGCAGCCATCCACTCCTCTAGCGGTCCAGTCATGCCCTCGACCATCTTAAGGGAAACTTTGGGCAGTTCGTTTCTTACCGACTCAAGCAGCGGGCCGCTTAGGACTCGAGCAGCTCCAGACGGAATGCCAATAGTCACCTCCCCCGCTGGGGAACCAGCTGAGTTGGTCAATTCCACCTCGGTAAGTCGAATTTCACTGAGAATCGCCCGCGCCCGATCGAGGAGTTTGGCTCCCGACGCCGTGACACTCACGCCTGTCCTATCGCGTATTAGCAGCTGCGTGCCGAAGCCTTCCTCCAGTTGACGCACGTGAAGGCTCAGCGCGCTCTGAGCGATATTAAGGAAAGCAGCGGCCTTCGTGAAGCTGCCTGCTTCAACCACGCCAACGAAATATCTTAGCTGCCTGATTTCCACGGGTACTCTTCCGAGGGCCAACTCCAATTTATGCAATCTATCTCGAAATGCGATGGCGCGACAGCAATAATTATGCCACAGCGCAGAGACCGTCGGGCGAGGCCAACTGGGAGGCGTTTGTGAAGTCTCGCCCTTTCTCATCCGAACGTCTCAAACGTCCAGCTCGGCTTTCGGGCCCAGCGCGATGATTTCACGGGCCCTTTGAATGACCGGTGCATCGACCATCTTTCCGTCCACGGCGAAAGCACCTCTGCCCCGGGCCGAGAAATCGGATTGCGCCGCGACCACACGATGGGCCCACTCGAGTTCTTGTGCGCTTGGCGAGAATGCCTCATTGAATATGGCCACTTGTGTCGGATGGATCGCCAAGGCTCCGACAAAGCCAAGCCGCCGCGCACGCGTCGCGGCTTCACGAAGCTTATCGCTATCGGAGAACTCGCCGATGCTCCCTACGAAGCCCAGTGGGAGCAAGCCTGCCGCGCGGGCGGCAAACAAAACAGAAAGGTTCGGCGCCAACAGAAGGTCGAACTCAGGGGACCCGCCGACAGCGGCACTGAAGTCTTCGGGACCCAGCGCCATTGCGACCATCCTGGGATGCGCCAACGCAATGGCCTCGAGCCTTTGCAAGGCGCCTGGGGTCTCGATCTGGGCAAGGAACCGGATGCGTCCCAGCGGAAGACTTTTTTCCCGTTCAAGTTCTGAAACTGCATTGGCGATCTCTAGTACCCACTCTGCCGAATCCGTCTTGGAAAGTACAAGCGCGTCAACCCCCGCTATCACTGCTGCCTCAAGATCGGCCGCCAAAGCGCGCAAACCATGATTAACCCGGACCAGAACAGATGCGCCTTTCCGGCACACCTTGGCCACGCATTCAGGAAGGTGCCGCCGTGCTTCTCCCTTCTGATCCTGGGGAACGGAATCTTCGAGGTCGAGTATGACGCCATCCGCACCCCGCTCATGGGCCGTCTCCACAAAGCGCGGTACGTGAGTGGGTACGAAGAGGAGGGATCTCCAACGCGTTACAGACATCGGGGTTTCAACTGACGGAGAGGTGTCCGCGATCATCGACTCATCTCTGCAATCAATCTTAGCGAGCGTGACGGCAGTGGGCTTGCTGGATGCCCAACGCGCTGACATGATCGGAGGTACACAGGCTTTTCGAAAACCGCGAGTGCACTCCCCAAACTCAGACGCGCGCTCACGCTGACGCGGCTCTGTCGCGCAAAAGCCCCAGAACCTCGTCGCGAACAGCGTCAGTATGAGCGCCAAGGGCCGGAACTGGGCGGAGCGAGGGCTGCTCATAATTGAAAATTGCCGCCGGCGCGATCGTCTCGACGCTTCCTCCAGGCGTGCCAATCTCAACTCTGCGGACATGTGGATGTTTTGAAACATCCGCCACTTCGCTCAGTCGGCCATATGCCAGTCCGGCCGCCTCAAGCTCCTGCATTGCTACCTGGCAGGATAGTTCAGAGAACCGCCGTTCAATGATCTTATCAAGTTGCGCACGGTGACCGAGGCGCTCCATATTATCGGCAAAACCAAGCGCGCGTGTAAGTTCCGGCTGCTTGAGAAACTTTTCGCAAAAACTCACCCATTCGCGGTCATTCTGAACCGAAAAGATGACGTCCTTACCATCGGCACAACGATAGGCCCCATACGGCGCCAGAGACGGGTGTTTCACACCGGCGCGTTCGGTGTGGTAGTCGCTATAGTCGTTTTGCAGAACCGGAACATTCATCCAGTCAGCGACAGCATCGAACAGTGACACCTGAATGCTGGTCCCTTCGCCGGTGACCTCGCGGTGATACATCGCCTGAAGAATGGCGCTGTGCGCTGTCATGCCCGCTGAGATGTCACAGACCGAGACCCCGATACGTGCGGGCCCTTGTTGGTTGCCGGTGATCGCACAAAGACCTGTTTCGGCCTGGACGATGAGATCATAGGCCTTCAAATGTGAATAAGGCCCTTTGTCACCGAAACCCGAGATGTCACAGGTTATCAGGCGCGGAAATCGGCGACGCAGGTCAGCAGACCCGAAACCTAGTTTTTCGATGCTGCCCGGCTTCAGATTCTGGATAAAGACGTCGGCAGCGGCAATGAGCGCGTCGAGGACCTCGCGGTCCGCCTCCAACCTCAGGTCCAAACACACCGATTCCTTACCCCTATTAAGCCAGACGAAGTAAGCACTCTGCCCTCGGACCAACTTGTCGTAGCTTCGGGCAAAGTCCCCTTCGGGCCGTTCGATCTTGATCACCCGGGCACCGGCATCCGCGAGCCTAGACGACGCATAAGGCGCGGCCACGGCCTGCTCCACCGCTACGACGGTGATCCCCTCAAGAGAGTTCTGCATGCGACACCGCGCTTTTCATCCGATTCGATCTGAGTCCGACGACGATTCAGCATCACGAGCAATCGGTTCTGCTCGTTACCGACGATGGAATATGCCTCGTCGACACCCATTCCGGGCTTCGCAAGCATCATGTCGGCTTGGATTGCAACCGATACGTGGACAGAAGCCTGGGCGGAGAGATCTGTCTCGGTACAGCTTCCTCCAACATATGCCCCTACCCCATTCTCCTTACAGATGAGAACGGCGCGCGCCGTATCGGCAATTGAGCCGACATCGGGTGTCTTGATCTGGACCAGATGCGTCGCTTTGGCTTCTGCAAAGAGCCGAACATCCTCAAGCGTATTGCATCTCTCATCCACCACAATGCGTGCGCTGGAACCCCGGTTGTCCAAGATCGATACGATCTTGGCGTAGTTCTCAATTTGAGCTCGTGTAGAACCAAAGTCCGCGGGGGCCTCGATGTTGATCGTAAAACCCGGAACGGTATCGGCAACCTTGCAGATAAAATCGGCAATGCTTTGCGACTCCAGGCCGATTTCCTGGCCGATCCAGCCGTACACATCGAAATGAAGAACCGGCTGATACCCCGGGCGGCCGAGTTGGCGCGTGCGCGTTGCAACCCACTTGACAAAGTCAAGGAACGTCTGGCCGCCTTGGCCAAATTTCTGCCGTGAATTGATCAGGCCATGGGGAAGCACATCCACCGACTTCAGGATCATCTTGTCGACATTGATTTCGCGGGCATCGCCGCTTTGGCAGTAAATCGGGACCCTGCGCGTTGGCAGCGGTAGATCAAATTCACTGCATATGATCTCCGCCATCGTCGTACGTTGAAGATGAGCCGCTGCGCGAAGGAGCGCCTGGCTCACGCCATACTCAATAGCGAGAGGTAGCCGCTTATGTTCGCAAGGCTCGAGAACCGTCGCACATGCATCAAGGTAACGAGAAGCATCGGCCTCAAGAAGCCGGGGCACCACAACGCGCGACGTCAAATCCGAGATTTGAGCGGTTTCAAACACAGGATCGCGTCCGCCAGCACCAGAGTACTGCACGTTCATCATGTCGCCCCAAACAACGGTTTCGTCGGTGAGGATCAGCCCGATGCTGAGCGAAGATGCTGGAATGCGGATCGAAGTGAATCCAGGCGTTGTCGGTTCGCCGACATAGATGAAGCCTTCCTGGGCTGCGCCCGAGCCAATGGCAGCTTGATCGTCATAGAAGAATGCGCCGTTGCCAGGCGCAAGGACGACGTCTTTGATCTGCAAATCGGTCACTCGATTCATCCTGACGGGATTAAATTCTTTCCGCTACTGACGCGAGGCGCTAGCTGCCACCCGCCTCTTAGGTCTTGAGCGGCCGCGCAACGATCGCTACTGCTTTGTTGGCTTCGACATGCACCCCCGAGCTTATGGCCAAGACGGTGGATGTACCAGGCGCGCGGATATCAATGGACTCAGCGGACAGCGAATCCATCGGATGCAGGATACCTACTAGGTCTCCCTGCTTCACTTCATCCAGCACCGAGCAGCGAGGTTCGAAGATGCCCGCCGCAGGCGATTTCAACTCATCGGGCGGGCCCGTTTCAAGCGTTTGTCCGGACTTCTGTTGACGGAAAGTCGGATACTCGGCCTTTCCCTCAATCAGCCCGAGCGCGATGAGCGCGTTGCGCACTCCAGCCTCGTAGATCGCGAGATTGTCCGCGCCGACCGTGCCGCCGCCGAATTCAGTGCAAACAAATACCTTCCCCTGGTTTTGGGCGGTGATATCAAACATTCCAGCCGTGTCGTTGTGCTGCCAGACCAATGTCAATGGCAATTTGAACGCTTCGGCCATTCTCACTGTCCTCGCCATGAGATCGGGATCGGCAATGGGGTGCGTCGTGGCCGCCGGTGGGAAATCCCAGGTTGGTCCGAAGCTGTGCAGATCAAACACGGTGTCGGCCATTGGCAACAATACCCGCGAAACTGCATCCGCGATTCGTTCAGTCACTGACCCGTCGGAGCGGCCCGGAAAAATGCGATTGAGGTTTAACCCGTCTAGGGGAGTATTGCGGCTCCATGCCTCCACGGCCAATGGATTAAGCACCGGCAGGACGATGACTCGCCCACAGGTTTGCGCTTCAGGCAGCCACTTAACAAGCCGCCGCGCGACAATTGGCCCCTCCATTTCATTGCCATGATTTCCGCTGGTGACAAGAAGGCGCGGTCCCTCTCCTTGATTGAGACTGAAGACCGGGAGCGAAAGCTCTCCGCAATCGGCACCTCCTGGGACAACAAGATGCCCGCTGCTCACGCCAGGCGTATCAAGATCAAACGTGAAATGTGATGCTTCGCTCATTGTTCAACCTGCTTCGAGTATTCGGCGATCTGTCGCCGGGTTTACGATAGCTCTTGCGCGTGTGCGTTCTCCTGCTCTGGAAGTTTGCGCTACGTGGTGTTCAATGCGCCAATATAATGTCCCGGCCGGTGCCATCGCATTTTTAGATGGCCGTCTGGTTTGGTGGAACAACCGCTGCTCGACCTCGCAAGGAAGACGGAACGATGACGAATAGCTGGCAAGTGGCTTCCGCGCTTATACGCCAGGACCGCCGCGCCCGGGAAACAGCCAGTCCTGCGCCTTCGCCAGCCGCAGGAAATCCGCAGGATGCGCAGAAGATGGGCCCGACAGCATCACGGTGCGTCCTTGCCACCCTTGCCGTGCTCGACCCGGATGCGTTCGCTGTCGATGTTGCCGACCTTCAGTCCCACGGTCTCCGAAGCGCGAAGGCCCGCGCGTACCGTGGTCAAGGCCGTCCGCGTCTTCAGGCTCGGCACCGCCTAAAGAAAGCGGGCAACCCTCGTCGGCGCACAGCACCACCGGCAGCGGGCGCGGAGCGGGCATAGACGATCTGTTCCGGAATCTCGGCATGGGTGGCCGAGCGTCACGCCGTAGAAGAACCGCAGTGCGTACACCGTCAGGTTCAGCGCAGCCCATGAGATCCCGGTCGAAAGCAGATCCACATGGAAAGCGCGGATGTCCTCAACGCCAAGCCGGTCCAGAGTCGGCCGTGAAGAATACGGAAGCCGCTGATATCGCATAGGAATAGTCTACTTTTCAGGCTTCCGAATTGCAGGTAACGGCCAGTTTGTGGATAGTTTTCTTGCAATTCCAGTTTGCGATTTCGCCGCCTGGCGAAGCGTGATTCACTGCTTTCATCGCAGTGAATCGGAGCCAGGCGATGGGCAGGCCACGCGAGAAGCGCGAGACGGGAGAGCAGGATCTTTTCCGCTCCAGGCTCGATCAGATCATCAACATGAAGCACGAGCTGGTGCGCCTGGCGCAGGCGATCGACTGGCCGGTGCTGGAGGAGCGCTTCGGTGCGGTCTATTCGGACGGTCCCGGCATGCCGCCGCTGCCGACCCGGCTGATGGCGGGGCTGGCGATCCTCAAACACACCTTCAACCTGTCAGACGAGGTGCTGTGCGAGCGCTGGGTGGAAAACCCCTACTTCCAGTATCTGTGCGGCGAACGACCTGCCCTTCGACCGCTCGTCGATGACGCGCTGGCGCAGCCGCATGGGCGAGGAGCGGATCGTCGCGCTTTTGCAGGAAAGCCTCAGCATTGCGGTCAAGACCGGGGCGATGAAGCCGACCGACACGCGCCAAGTGATCGTGGACACGACCGTGCAGCCGAAGAACGTGATGTTCCCGACCGACGCCAAGCTCATCCACCGGGCCCGCGAACGGCTGGTGCGGCTGGCCAAACGGGCGGGGCTGGATTTGCGCCAGACCTATGTGCGGGTCGGCAAGCTGGCGCTGATCAAGCACCAGCGCTATGCGCACGCCAAGCAGTTCAAGCGGGCCAACAAGGCGCTGCGCAGGCTCAAGACCTATCTCGGCCGGACCGTTCGCGACATCTCCCGCCAGATCGCCGGCGACGCGGAACTGGACGCGCTCTTCAAATGGTCGCTCTACCAGGCCTCTACCGTTCTCGAGCAGCGTCAGCGCCAGCGCGGCCGCAAAATCTACAGCCTGCATGCGCACGAGGTGGAATGCATCGGTAAGGGCAAGGCGCATGCGCCCTACGAGTTCGGGGTGAAGGTGTCGGTGGCCACCACGCTGAAGCGCTCAAAGGGCGGCCAGTTCGCCCTGCATGCAAAAGCGCTGCCCGGCAATCCCTATGACGGCCACACGCTCGCAGCAATCATCCCTGACATGGAAAAGACCATCGGCAACGAGATCAGCCGCGTTCTCGCCGACGCCGGCTATCGCGGCCACAACGCACCGGAGAGCCACAAGTTCAGGGTCTTCACCGCTGGTCAGAAGCGCCGTGTCACCCCAGCCATCAAGCGCCAGATGCGGCGGCGATCGGCCGTCGAGCCGGTGATCGGCCACATCAAGAACGAACACAGAATGGGCCGCAATTACCTCGCTCACACCCAAGGCGATGCGATCAACGCCATCCTGGCCGCAGCCGGCTATAACTTCTCCCTCCTGCTCAGGTGGCTGAAGCAATTTTTGTGGCTCTTGATCGCCGCGTTCCTGAACCGGCCGAAGCAGCTTGCCGCTTAACGGTCAAGATTGTTCACGGTCGACTCCAGAGAGCGGCCGAAATAGCGGGAAGACTTCGCCACCGGACCAAGTATCAAATAGATATCTAGTCGAGCCGAGCTGTCGGAATGGACAACAGACAAACTAGATGCCGCGGCCCCAGCCGAGTGATCACGTTGAATTCGTACTTAACTTAATGACTCCAACGTCGTTCTTGATCGCTATTTGGGTTCCGAACGGCTCCGAGAGCTTCTTAAGACGCTCCAGAATTGCATTTGCTTGCGACCCGATGGCCAGCTGCGGGATGCCCCGGTTGGCAAACCTCTTCGAGTAACCGAGCTCGACCGGATAAAGTCGCAATTCGGCAAGCTGGTTGTGCTCAAAGCGGCTCACTGTGATAACGCTCTGATAGTAGACTGGGGCGGAGAGCGCTTCCACAAAACCCTCTGCCGTCGGGTATCCTTTTGCCTCCTCGTCGACCGTCACCTCGGCATCCGTGTCGACTTGCGGGTCCCTGCCGTAGGCCTCGAACATGTCGGCTCCCACAGGGGTCCGGAGGTCGTCGTAGAAGAAATTCCCCAAGCTATAAAAGACGGGTCGCCCCTTGTAGATCTCAATGCCACGCAACAGATGCGGTCCGTGTCCGACATATGCGTCCGCTCCGGCATCGATCATTTGGTGCGCAAACGCTTGTTCATAGTCAGCCGGTTCCTGGCTCCAGTTCCCCGGGCTGTGACAGTGGTTCGTAACGAGGCAGAAGTCGGAGAACTGCTTGCCGCGGCGAACGTTCCGTAGAATGTTGGCGACATCGCGCGAGTCTGCTTCGTAGCTGTAGCCGACCTTGTTGCCTGCTTTATATATCGCCCCACCGACCATGACCCGGTTCGGATCTGTTTTGCCAGCCTTGTAGTCCGGCAACGCATCACGTATCCGCCTCAAACTCTCAAGCATCTCCGGCGGTACGACGATGCTTTGGGCCAAACGAAGGGCATTGAGCCCTGGTCTGCCGGGAGCCTCGCCGGCGGGATCGCACGCTCGAGACATAGGCGCAAACGATGTAGCCAATGACAACAATGCAGCGCGTCCGCGGGTGGTTTCCAGAAACCGTGCGGCCCCGGCTTGTGCGAGATTTTCGCCCGCACCTGCGTGGACTATACCGCTCTCATCGAGCACCCGGCTCGTCTGGCGCATGCCTTCAACACCCCAATCAAGGGTATGGTTGTTCGCGCGGCCAACCAAATTGAAGCCCATCGCCTTCAAATCGGGTCCGAGCTCCGGTAGGCTGATGTGATACGCGCCGCCGTGCTCAGCCTCCGGACTCCCCTTGAACGACCGAATATCGAAGATCAGCGTTTCCATGTTGCCAAACGTGACATCGGCGTCATGAAGAATATTGACGACGTCGCCAAGGCCGGGATGGTGGCCTTTTGTTAGGGCTCGCGATACGATGAGGTCGCCAACTGCTGCCATCGTGAAGCCATCCGCAACGTTCGTTGTGAGAGAACCTACCTTGTCATAGCTGGCACCCTGCGGGGCCGGGTGACAACCGTTCTCGTGTGAAGGTTTGTCCATGGACTTCTCCTCGTCTCTCTTCTTGCCGCACTTGGCACGATGTTGCGTTTTCGTCTCATATGGGCGCTCGAGATCTTGGAACAGGTGAATAGGCTGCGGCTATACTGCATTGATCGAAGAATTAGCCGCCGCAGCAGACTGGCCCGGGATGCCTGTAGCCGGAGCGCGCACATGACAGGCCACGAGGCGGCCATCTGCCATCGGTACCGGAGGCGGTACCTCGATGCGGCACCGCTCCACGGCGAGCGGGCAGCGCGGGTGGAACGCGCACCCAGTCGGCGGATTGATGGGGCTCGGCACCTCACCCTCCACGGACGCCTCCAGCCGAACGCGCGTCGGATCCGGCACCGGAGCGGCCGCGATCAGCGCCTCGGTGTAGGGATGGCCTGGCTTGGCGAAGAGCGCCTCACACGGGGCGAGTTCTACGATCCGCCCCAAATACATAACCGCGACCCGATGGGCGATGTGCTCCACGACGCCGAGGTCATGTGAGATGAAGACGAAGGCGATGCCCATCTGCTGCTGTAGATCCAGAAGCAGATTTAAGATTTGCGCCTGCACTGAGACGTCGAGGGCTGATACCGCCTCGTCGGCGATGATGAGTGAGGGCTTGAGCGACAGCGCCCGTGCAATGCCGAGCCGCTGGCGCTGACCGCCCGACAATTCGGAAGGGAGCCTGTTCATCATCTCAGGCGCCATTCCGACTTTTCGGAGAAGGTCCGCGGCGACTGCCTGGCGCTGGTTCCGGCTGAGGCGCTCAAAGTTCTCGACAGGCTCAGTAATGATCTGTCCAGCCCTGAGGCGCGGATTTAGCGACGAGTAAGGATCCTGAAAGACCATCTGCATCCGACGGCGCCAGGCGCGAACCCCGTCCTTCTTGAGGCCCGCAATATCGGTCCCATTTATCAGCACGCGCCCGCCCGTCGGCTCTACGAGCCGCATCAAGAGCCGCGCGACGGTGGACTTGCCACAACCGGATTCCCCAACGATACAGAGTGTCTCGCCTGCCTCGACGGAAAAGGATACATCCTCCACCGCCCGGATAGGAATGCTTTTCTTGAAGATTCCCGCGCCGAGAGGATAATGCTTGGTCAGATTTTCGACTTTCAGCAAAGGACCACTCATGCGCCCATCACCTCTTCGGCGCGCCAGCAAGCCGCGGCGTGGCTCCAACCGACATCACGCAGGGGCGGCCTCTTCTCGCGGCAAATATCGATCGCGAACGGGCAGCGAGGCGCGAAGCTGCAGCCCACGATGGGCTCGCGCAGGCTTGGCACGATGCCGGGGATTTCCGGAAGACGGCGCTGTCGGCCACGCCGCCGGTCAGGCACCGATCGCATTAGACCCTGAGTGTAGGGATGCGCCGGACGTGCGAAGAGATCGATTACGGTTGCCCGCTCTACGATACGGCCAGCATACATCACGATCACCCGTTGGCATGTCTCGGCTACAACGCCCAGGTCATGCGTAATGAACATGACTGCCGTTCCCGTGCGCTCTTTCAGATCCACGATGAGACGCAAGATCTGTGCCTGGATGGTAACATCGAGCGCAGTGGTCGGCTCGTCGGCGATCAACAATTCCGGCGAGCAAGCGAGAGCCATGGCTATCATGGCGCGCTGGCGCATGCCGCCCGACATTTCGTGAGGATAGTTGTTGACCCGGCGCTCGGGATCCGCGATGCGGACGAGACGGAGCATCTCCTCGGCCTTTGCCATCGCCACCGAGTGGGACGCTTTCGTGTGGATCTGCACCACCTCGGCGATCTGGTGGCCGACCGTATAGACCGGGTTCAGGCTCGTCATCGGCTCCTGGAAGATCATGGCAATCTGGTCACCGCGGATCTTTCGCATCTCCCGATCGGACAGCTCAAGGATGTCGCGTCCGTGGAAGCGGATCTCGCCACCGACAGTCCTGGCAGTCAGCTTCGGCAGCAGACGAAGAATGGAGAGAGCAGTGACGCTCTTCCCGCATCCGGATTCGCCGACGACGCCGAGGGTCTCGCCTTTTTTGACCTGGAAGGTGACGCCGCCCAAGGCGCGGGTAACACTTTCCTCGCCGTAAAAGTGCGTCTCAAGGTCGCGAACGTCGAGAAGCACGTCGTTCCCTGCGGTTTGATGCATCTGCACGTTAGCGCCTCCGCTTGGCGCGGGGATCGAACATATCGCGCAAACCGTCCCCGAGCAGGTTGACGGCAAGGACCGTGACGGCAAGGCAGATACCGGGGGCGAAGATCGTCAATGGGGCGATGTCGAGGTACAAGCGCGAACTGGCGATCATGTTGCCCCAGCTGGGGATCTCGGGCGGCACGCCCACGCCGAGGAAGCTCAGCCCCGCCTCAGTCAGGATCGCGCTAGCGCAGACGGTAGCGCCCTGGACCATCAGCGCGGGGATCGTGCTCGGCAGGATGTGTCGCCACAGCACCTTCGGCAGGCGCGCCCCGCCGCACAGCGCGGCCTCCACGTAGGGACGCTCACGAACACCCAGAACCACCGAACGAACCAGCCGCGCGACGGCTGGCGTCTCGGGGATTGCGATCGCGACGATGAGGATGCCGATTCCCGGTCCTGTCAGAGAAATGAGCGCAATCGCCAGCAGAATCGTCGGGATCGACATCAGGCCGTCCATGACCCGCATCACGACCTTGTCGAAGCTGCGGCTGTAGCCGGCGAGGATGCCGATCAGGAGCCCGGCGAGAGCCGCGCATGCCGCCGACAGCAATCCGACCATGAGGGAGATCCGGGCGCCGAAGATCGTTCGCGCAAACACGTCCCGGCCCAGATTGTCGCTCCCGAACCACATCTCGGCGGTCGGTGGCTGAAGGCGCTTGAACGGATCCATGTTCACAGGATCGCCGGCGTAAAGTGGGGCAGCGAGCGCCAGAATGCTCAGGAGCGCCAACAGGCCGCCTCCTGCAAGTACGAGCGGATGCCGCCTTGCCAGACGGCGAAGATCGGATAGTCGTAGCCGGCCGACCGGCACGGCTTCAACTGTTGCGGAGATGAGCGTCATATCAGTACCGGATGCGCGGATCGATCAGCGTATAGGCAAGATCGACCGCGAGATTGATCAGGACGTACAAACCCGAAGTCAGGATGAGCACGCTCTGGATAAGGGGATAATCGCGGTTGTCGATCGCATCGACGACCAGACGACCGATGCCAGGGATGTTGAACACCGTTTCGGTGATGACGACTCCGCCGATCAGATAGGCGAAGCTTATGCCGATGACAGTCAGGATCGGGACGCCGGCATTCTTCAAGGCATGGTGGAAAAGCACGGCATAGGACGAAGCGCCTTTGGCAGCAGCCGTTCGCATATAGTCTTCGGACAAGACCTCGAGCATGCTCGCCCTGGTAACCCGGGCGATGAATGCAATGTAGCCGAGACCTAAAGCCACGATGGGAAGAATCAGGTGCACAAACCACGTGCCGAGCCCCCCATCGATCGGCACATATCCCTGAACCGGCAGCCAGTGTGTCCTGATGGCGAAGAAGTATATGAGGAAATAACCGGTGACAAAGACCGGGACGGAATAGCCAAACGCTGAAAAGACTGTGAGGAGGCGGTCAATGAGCCCGCCACTTCGCCACGCGGCAAGGATGCCGAAAGAGACCCCGACCGTCACCGAAAGGATCATCGTCAGGATCGACAGGGAAAGGGTCGGTTCAAGCCGCTGCGAGATGAGCTCAAGAACCGGCCGTCCAGCAAAGATCGAGGTGCCGAAATCACCGCCCAGCATGTCGCGCACCCAATGCAAGAACTGAACCGGCATAGGATCGTTCAGTCCCAGCTGCTCGCGGATGCCGGCGATCATCTCCGCCGTAGCCTGCCTGCCGGCGATCATGGCCGCCGGATCGCCCGGTGCCAGTCTGAGAAGCAGGAACACGAAAACCCCAACCATCGCCATGACGGCAATGGCCGAGATCGATCTGCGAAGGATGTAGCCGGCCATTTCGCCTCAAGCCTTCTGCATGTTCCACATCGGGAGGATCGCCGGCATGCCGATCAGACCGGTGAGTGCCTTGCGGCGCGCGATCGGCGAGACAACTTCACCCAGCAGAACGGTGCCTGCGAAATTCCAATATTCTTGTTGCATCTTGCGCGCCAGTGCCTTGCGCTCTTCAAGCGTTTCGACGTTCGACCATTTGGCGCGAAGAGCCTCATATTCATCGCTCTTCGGCCAGCCAAACCAACCCTTCTCACCATTCGCGCTTAGAGTAGGGTTACCGACTGGATCGCTACGTTCATAATCGGTCTCGTTCGTGATGAATATGCTCCAGCCGCCGTTCTCAACGGGACCGTTGTTTGCCCGGCGCGCGACAAGCCCGCCCCAGTCGCTAGGGGCAAGCTCGGCATTGACCCCAATCTTTCGCAGTGTTGCCGCCAGAAGCTGCGAGCAATTGCTGGCCTCCGGCCAATCCGTGGATTGGAGGATGACGACCTTCTCCCCGGCGTAGCCGGCTTCCTTGAAGAGCTGCTTGGCTTTTTCCGGGTCACCACCCTTCTTGTACCATCCCGTATTTTCGTCGTTGGAATAAGGTGTATGGTTTCCAAATATCGAAGTGACGGCGCTAATGTATTCTGGAGGAAAACTGATGCGCATAAATGCCTCCTGATCGATCAGGTGGAGCATCGCTTGGCGCGCCTTGACGTTGTCGAACGGCTTCTGCAGACAGTTCATGCGCATGAAGTAAACACTTCCCGACTTGTTCAGAACCTGCAGTGCAAGGTTGGCATCGCTCTCAATTGCTGAGTAAAGATCGGCAGGCGGCGCTGAGAGGAAATCGACCTCGCCCGACTGCAAGGCCGCAAAAGCAGTCTGCTGATCGGAAATATTGTCCCAGATGACACGATCGACGTTGACGATCTTCCCGCCGGCCAGTCCGTCGGCCGGTTCGTTGCGCGGAACGTATTTTTCATTACGGTCGTAGGTGAAGTTCGAGCCCGGCTTGGCAAGAGCCTCGTTGAATTTGAAGGGCCCAGATCCGATACTCGCGGTCACCTGCTCTGTCGCAGGCCGGCTCGCGTCTTTCTGGCGCATAATGTATAGGCACGGCGGAGCCACTTTCGCCAGAATATCGGTCAGAATCCCCAACGGCTCCTTGAGCGCGATCGTGAAGGTCTTGTCGTCCTTCTTCGAGATGTCGTTGGCGCGCGCCATGATCAGCTGCCCGCCGGGATCCACTTGGGCCCAGCGACGGATCGAGGCCACGCAATCCGCCGCAGTGACGGGAGTGCCGTCGTGCCAGCCTAGACCATCGCGGAGCTCGAACGTATAGGTCTTCTTGTCGTCGGAAACCCCCCATTTCCCAATCATTTGCGGCTGTGGTGTCAACTTGGTATCAAGTGCAAAGAGCGTATCGTAAACCACCAGGCCATGGTTGGCAGTGATGGTTGCCGTCGTAACGACCGGGTCGAACACACTGAGGTCACCCATCACCATCCGGACCGTCCGCGCTGCTGCCTGTGCTCGCAGGACTGATGGGATCGATATAGCCGCTGCGGCAGCCAAACCCGCCTTGATCATTTCGCGTCGTGAGATTGTCATGTTTCAATTCCCGTTCCTTAGGTTTAGTGGCGCTGTTGATCCACGGACCTACCCTGCTGGATGAGCACCGGGACAGTCAGCGGCGGCCAGGATCTCGCTGCCGCGCAGACTTTGGACCAGTTCCTGCGGTCTTGCGGCAGGTTCGGCCCTGTAGACGGACTGGATTCCACTTACTAGCACTACCTATCTATGTGCTATCTATGTGATCTCGTTGATGACGGCCGCTACCTTTACGCTAGTCTCTGCGCAGGAGGGTTATCATAAGCTTCAATGGGCACCTTTTCGGGCGCCGCACCTCGTCCGAGAGTCGCGACAAAGCCCGGCCGGCGACGAAATGTCACCCGACCGCGACAGCGAACGGTAGTCGCGCTGCATGAAGCGCCAGCAGTCACCAAAAAAGCTCATGTATCCTCCCGTTCTTTTTTTTGCTATTTGACCGTTTAGTCGATTTTCAAGTGCGGCAGAGCTTACGTCAAATTCAGTCTGTGTATCGCGGCCATCTAGCTCCGAGATGGACTCAGATTGGCGGAGGCGCAATTCCATCGGAGTATCCCAGGAGAATGTAGCGGCGAATGTGACCCTAGGCCTGTTGTATTTCCATCCGCAGCGTAGCCCCGGCACCCCCGATCAGGACCATCAGAATCGTGCGGTGGGCGATTTGCGAGAAATATTGACCCGGTCGAGAGTCGGTCCGCTAGAGCGGGATGCATTCGAGGAACTTGGCGTTGGTCGCGATAGGACCCCTCCAAATGTGAAACTCCCGGCCTTCATGTCTGGCAAGTGCGTGCCAAAAACTGGGAAATGCCGAAACGGTCCATGGTTCCTTACTGTACCGTCCTTTGGCCGCCACGTCCGTTCTCTGCATGCATTTTGGATGGCGGCACCGTGAAGGGGATGCCGCCCGAGGCACCCACGATGACCAAGTTCTGTTGGACGGTTCAACAATCGGCAGGGCGCCAATGTCCCGCCCTTAAATCCGATCGTCTGCCCGTCTCCACCTTTCCCTTGGATCGCTGCGACGGTATCGGCTTTCAGCAAGGATGGACCCGTCCCTTCATAATTGATTGGTTCGAGGGGCGTCAGGACGCCGAGGTCGCCGATCAGCGTGTGCACGGCACGACCCGCGTGGCCTCCGAAGGAGCGCTTTGCACAAGAAGCCGGCACGGTTCGCCCGCTCGGCGGGGGCCGGTCCGTCCAGGCGCGGATTCTGCATCCCCTCATGGATCTCCATACGAGATGGGCATCGCCTTAGTGTTCATCTCGCATGACCTTAGGGTCGTAGAGTATATCGGCGTTCGGGTTGCGATCATGCCTTCCGGGCGGATCGCGGAACTCGCCCCGCGCGAGACGCTCTTCGCCAAGTCGGAGAGTCAACACCTGCGAGCCAGATCACGCGCACTTACCCGGCTCATGCTCATGCGATCTCGCGATGAACTGCTCTCCTATGTCCCTTTTATCACTCCGGGAGGCAAGGAGCTTCTTACTGTTCCGGTTCCCCAAGGGTCGAAAATGGGGTGATCGACCAGTCGATTGAGTCGATGGCACGCTGAAGTATCGCCTCGGTCCGAGCAAGGGTGGGTGAAGCGGCTATGACATGTCCGATCTTATCTCGGTAATCGCCGTGCCTACGGATCGGCGTCTTGGGTTCAACATAGAGCTTGACCTCCGCGATACCTGATATAGCAGCCGCCTCGCTGTCGCCATTGATCCAATCGAGGGTGCCATCGCAATCGGGAATTAGGTACCTCGCGGCCGCAGTGTGCGAATGCCTTTTGCGCAAATTCCATTCGTCGCCGATGACAAGCTTGATGTGCTCGGTGACGAGATCAATACCGTAAGCCAGCTGAACCATGTCAGCAACGGGCGAACCCGCAAGACGCGGATTGACTTCAATGACGACTGGGCCAAGCTTCGTCCACCGGAGTTCAATGTTCGTTGGCCCCCAGCCAAGGCCGAGAGCTGGCAAACAGCTCAGCGAAACATCGGCGATACGTTTATACTCGTTATCAGTCAACGGGGCCGGGTAGACGTGCCCACGACAGACGAAATTTGGTGGACCGTAGTCAGCGGCGGCGATGCCAATCACCTCATTTCCCATTATTTCGAGGTTATACTGCGGGCCTTGTGAGAATTCTTCGACCAGTACCCGCGGTGAGGACCGCCATATATGCTCCCCGCCCAACAGATAGGTCGTATGTTCGGCTAACTCGTCGACGTTGCGGCACAATCGGACACCGCTGCTGCCGATGCCGACGGCTGGTTTAAGGATCACCGGCAGGCCGATCTCCGCGGCAGAGCGTTCAACCTCCGTCGCATTCGCTGCCAAGCGATAAGCAGGTATTGGGACGCCGGCTCCCGCGAGGAGCTGACGTTGAACGAATTTGTCGCAGCATCGTTCAATCGATGCGGGGTTCGGTCCCGGTAAATCGAAA
>NZ_NSGD01000034.1:0-23384 GCF_002294955.1 Mesorhizobium sp. WSM3864 | reverse complement strand
TCGCTTCACCCGCCCAGCAGGGCACAACCCAGGCCGGAAACGAACTCAAAACTGGATAGAAACTGGGGGCAACGTCAACGAGACCGGAACCACGACGAAGATGACGCGCTTGCGCGGTCGCTGCCTGAAGGGTCGGCGGTTGCGCTCAAAGGCACCGTTTGGACATTGGAAGACGCAGACCTTCATCGCCGGGCTGCGCTGCCATGGGCTTACCGCCCCTTTCGTCGTCGACGCGCCGATGAACCGGCGCATCTTCGAGACCTACGTCGAAACGCAGCTCGCTCCGACGTTGGCAAGGGGCGATGTCGTCATCCTTGACAACCTCGCCGCCCACAAGAGTCCAGCCGCCGAGGCAGCCATCAGGGCAAGAGGCGCATGGCTGCTCTTCCTGCCGCCCTACAGTCCGGATCTCAACCCGATCGAAATGGCCTTCGCCAAGCTCAAGGCGCATCTGCGCGCAAAGGCCATCAGAACCATCGACGCCCTGTGGCAGGCCATCGGCGATATCTGCAATCTGTTCTCCCCAACAGAATGCAGAAACTACTTCACTGCCGCAGGCTATGGACTCACATGAAAATCCGCCGCTCTAGCTGGGAAGGTGCGCCATCGGTGCCTGCCGCCCGCACCCCTGTGGCACCCTCATTATGATTGCATTGACTTGGGTGCCGGATCAATTGGCTAGATAGGCCTCGACCCATGCTCGTGCGAGCCGCGAATAGGGTGCCGATGCCTCGGTCCGTGCGCGCAGCTGCGAACGGATCTCGCTAATGAATTGGTGGATCTTCGCGGCGATGCGTTGGTCCGTGGCGAAATCATGTGCCAATCCCGCATCGTTGCCGCGGCGCTGCAAAAGTTGGCGCGATTGCGCTTGTATTCTGTCATCGAGTTCGTTGGCAATTTCTTGCAGGTCGAGGCTGAGTTCAAGCAGAAATTCCATATCGCGCAGCACCTTGGTTCGGTTCTGAACGAGTGCAAGTCGATTCAATCCGTAAATTTGAATCGAGACCATGCCCATTGGGCTCACATTCGCTGCCTTGGCCGCCGTCGCCAATCCCTCTGGATCCGCAATCGCCTCCGGCAGCGTAAGCGCCTGGCCGGGATTGAGCGGTTGCGGATATACCAGACTGACCAGATGGTTCCTGTCGACGTGAAAGGCAAGATGTGCGTCTGGATCGTCAAGCGTTGGATCAATCAGCAAGCGCCGCTCAGCCGACAAGTCGGCCGCAGGGGTCATGGCTCGCACTACCCCGCCGATCAGGGGGAAGGCAGAATCCTTGCCGGTGTTCAAGCTTCTTGACCGATCAAACTCGCCGTTGTCGAGAAGGGTCGCCCGCCCATTGCCGCTGGGATTGGGTGTCTTCTGCTTGCGACGGCGATTGCAGTCGATGCAGCTCGGCAAAAGGTTGGTCCATTCCATGGCCAGCCACCAATACCCGGGGTGATCATCGACGTTCTCGACTTCTCCCTTTGGTCGAAAGTGCTCTACGTCGACCGGCTGGGTGGCTCCGTAAAAGCTTTCGCAATAGGCGCACTTGCCGTGAAACAGCTGCGCAAGGGCGGTCTTCACCGATGCTTCCTTGTACCTAGCGAAGTCAAACGCCTCATGTCGTCGAGGACGGTTCATATGCTCCGTCACCAGTTCGAGCTCTGTCTTGCCGTCTGATGGACGTCGTTTGTGAAGGTCAGGCGGTTCGACGACCACCGATCGGTTGACCTTCCTCAACTTAGGAGACTCTGCAGGAAATCCTTCACCGCAGCTTTCGCCTTGTCTCTTGCTTCACTGGTCGCCTTTTTGTCTCTTTCGCGGCGAGCTTCAAGATACTCGGCAACGGCTTCCTGAATAACCTGGCTTATCTCGGTGCGTCCGTACGGCAGAGCCTGTGCAATCTCGCCATTGAATTTATCAAGCGCAACCTGCTCCTCAGCGGTGAGCGGCTCGCCGTTGCGCCGGCGAGCCAGCATATGAGATATCGCGGAGAATGTTTCGTCGGTTCTCTGGTCGTCCGTCGAGAACAGTTGGAACAGGTTGGACGTCAGGAGCTGCTCTATAGTCATCTCTTCGATGTTGCCGAAGTCGTCTACCTGCTCAACCGCTTCCGGCAGCTGATCTCGACCAGGCTGGGAAAGGGTCTGATAGCGGTTCAGCATCATCACCTCTCCGTTCAACATCCCACGGATGCACAGCGGATCGTGCGAGGTAAGGACAAAGGTGACCCGTGGCAGCGCGCGGCGCAGACCCGAAATGATGTTAAGCTTCCATCGCGGGTGAAGATGGGCTTCGATCTCATCTATGAGCACAATCGCATTCGAGTGCCGGGCTGAACGTGCCTCTCTTGCGTCGCTGCCTTGCACTCTTCCAGACCTTGGTCGACGCGAAGCCCTTACAGCCGCCATCAGACCCTGGAACACGTCGCATACCAGCGCGAGAATTGCACGATATCCTGAAGAGGCCACCTCCAGCTGCTGTCGAACGATGTAGGTTGTCCCGTTGGGCCGCTGCTTCCTTATATTGATGTAGCACCGCTCGGAGCCGTCATGCTCATCGCGGCCGACTTCGATGTTTTGAAATTCTCCGTCGATCTGAATGATATGGCGAAGTGCACTGACGACTTCGTTAAGCGCTTGCGGCTGCGACTTCGCAAGGTTCATCAACCAAGAGGTAGGGTTGGAAATGTCACGATCGTACCTGAACAAAGTATCAACATGGCGGTTCGGCCCGCGGCGTTCCTTTTCTCCGAATAGCCGATGCGCCCCGTACGCGAAGATAAGCGGCCGTTCTTGTCCAGTTGTCGCAATGCCATTTTCATTGATGGTGGCGCTAAGCTCACTGCCGTCGTGGAATGTCAGCACTATCTTGGATGCCCGGGGCCCCCGGTGTCCGGCTGGTGCGCCCATATACTGTGGTTTCAGAACTAACCTACCCGAAACCAGCTTGAGATGCTCTCGCGTGGCAGGGGGGAGACAGGCAAGCGCGATGGCTTCCAGCACGCTACTCTTGCCTGCCGCATTCTCACCCAGGATAAGAAGGCATGGTGCCTCTGGCGCCTCAGTCGCGTCATTTGAGGTCAAAGAAGTACGAAAGCGAGCCTCCTGCGGTAGCCCAAACTCGATGTTCTGCAAGGATTTGAAATTTTCAATGCGCACAGAACGGATGCGCGGATGGTCAACGCGCGGAGGGGCCTGCCGAGCGGCCTTCAATCGTGCTGCTGCCTCGTCGCCCTTGGAGCGGAGCCTGCGGATTGCACTCTCCAGTTCAGTTGGGAAGTTGGAGCGCGAGGTGAGCCACATCGCAAAGAGGCTTTGAATGCTTTGGGGGTCAAGCGGTCGCACCTCACGGTATCGTTCTGACAAAAACCGAGCAATTTGACGCAACAGCAGATACCTGGACCCGCCGAACTCTGCTTGCTCCAACGGCGCTTCGCCATTGAGTGCCTGTCCATTTCGCAGAGCGTCTATTTGGCTATCGATAGCCTGTCGGCGCCTTGCGACCAACGGGTGCCGGTTCAGCGCAAAATGCGAGATTGTGGCGGCTCCACGGGCATCAGTTGGCACCAAGTTCCCATCTCTAGCGACCTCGATTCCAGATTGTAGGAGAGCGGTTTCGCCGGGATAAAACAAAATTGCCTTCTCCTGGCCTGCCAAATCGGGGTCAAATAGCAGCGAATCCTGCGTAAACCCAGTCGCCGACCACGGTTGTGCCCGTTCGCCCTCGACTGGAAAAAAGGCCTTCTGCGCGGGAAGACAGTCGCCGCAAATTGGAAATAAATTGTTCCAGTTGAACGAGAGCCAAAGGTAGCAAAGCTTGTCGCCAGGGGTAGCGCTCGGCTCGGCGTAGGCAGGCGGGCGAAACCGATATGGTTGGAGGGAAACGGACCGCTGCTCACAAAAGGGGCATTTTCCGTACGCCAATGCGCTGAGTGCATCGAGCACGTCCGGCTGGAATGATTGTTTCCACACTGCCGGCAGGTCAGTTTGCACGCGTTCTGCCTGCATTCGTCCCAGATTGTCCATGATCGCGCGAAGCGCGCTGCCCAACTCAGTCGCATTGAACGAACGCGGGGTTTGTTGGCGGCGCAACGCATGGTCAAAGAATAGCACTGCTCGGTCCCGAACCTTTTAATGCCTGCGGCCCTTCAGCGGCCTTTGGGGCGCCTGGCTCATTGCGGCGTGTTGTTTGGCTGGCCTCACTTCGGATCAATAGCCCAGCACGGATTGCAACTCCTTGGCCGCGTCACTGATCCTGCCGGGGGGCGAGTTCATCAACCCCGGCACAACGATGTTGCGCAGCATCTTGGTTTCCTGCTTGTTTATCAGCCATGCGTTGCGGTCCAATGCGAACGTGATGAGCATTCGTTCGAGATAGCGAACGTCATGGTGTTTCGTCCGTGTCGGCCGCGAAAACGATGACAGCCCGGTTCGCGCATAGAGGTAGAGATAAGGTCGGCCGCGCCTTCTGCTGGCAAGAACGCTGTTGAACTTGTGCACCTTGTCGTCGGTGAGGCACTCTTGCCTGAAGGTCTGGCGCTCGGCCTTGCCGACATACCATGGAACGGCTGCCCGGCCGGACTGGAGAGCGAATACGTAGCATCCGCATGCGTCGGCAAGTCCCGGAACCTCGTCCTCGACCTCGGACCAGAAGACGGCGCGCTCCCGATCTTCCAGAAAGAGAAAATTGTCGTCCGAGCGGGTGAGCTCAAATGGCCCATAAGGACAGTATCGCATATGAAATTCCCCCAAAATAGTCGCTCCCACGTTTTATCTAGCCCCTCGGCAATCAACCGTCCAGCCTGCCGCTTCCTGGATTGCGTGGCCAGAAAATTCGCCATGTCGCAATGCTGGCGACGCCTTTGTTTGCAGTGTTGCCCCGTATGTTCGTTTTAATTCTTTTTTGGAATCGAAAGAATTGCGGACCCAACTTTGCAATGCGATCGCCATCTGACAATGGTCGGCCGATAATTGCTTTTGACTGGAAGTGCGATTTGTCGCCCTCGACCGCCACTCGTCAGACTTACCTCAGCCACTTGCGCGAATATATGGCGGCGATCGCAGCGTCGCGTGGTACGATCGTCTACGTCAGTCTTGAGCAATTGGATTGGTTGACTTGCCGGCTCAGCAAAAAGTGTCTGGCGAGCCCAAGTACTAGAGCAGCCTCGTCGGCATCCGACGTTCACCATCCAGGAAGAGAAAATGACAGAAAGCAGGTTGTGGGAGTATCGCGTCTTAACGGTCGGCGGCGGCGCAGCTTATGACGATCGGACCCAGGAAATGTTGAACGAACTGGGCGCGAATGGTTGGGAACTGGTGGCCGCAGCCGGGTTCACCTTGTTTCTGAAAAGGAAGGTAAAGTTCGACGGTGGCTGAGCCGCCTCAACCTGGGTCCGTAGCCAGTATCGAAGTTGAAGCGTACCAAGTGCCTCGCGCCCCGATTGCAATTCTCGGATCGGCCAAGTGGCCGGGCCGATGGCTGGATGCTGCCCAAAGACAGGCCTCCAAGGATACTACATGGAAACGTCGCCGGAAGTCAGGTCGCTGCTTGAAGGGTCTCGAAAAAACAATGCGCGTGCAGTGCAAATGCTAACGATCAAACTTGTTGCCGCAACGAGTGCTAAGCCAATGTCCAGGAAACTCATTTCGCCTACCGCGACAGAAATCAGATACAAAACGATGGCTGTTGGCATAATCGCAATCGTAAGCCACGAAACCAGGCGAGCCAGGCGAGACCTGAAGGCTGGCACCCATGGAAAGTGCGTTCGTTCAAGTGAACCGGGGTATTGCTCGGTGACCGCCCCACTCTCCGGCGCGGCCGTCGCTCACGGAACCATCGCGGCGGCGGGCCGCAATATCCGCATCCAGCATCTCGAGGGCGGCATCATCAAGGAAATCCGTATCGCCGAGGGCGACCGTGTGCAGGCTGGACAAGAGCTGATCATCCTCGGCAGCACGACTGCTAGGACCCAGGTTAATCGGCTGAAGAAGCAGTTCGTCTCTCTCGCCGCGACCGCGCAGCGGCTCGCTGCCGAGAGGGATGGTCTGGAGACCCTGCGCTTCGACACGATTGTCGAGGCCGGCGCAAGCGACGCGGAACTCGCTCATCTCATCGACGAGCAGAAGAAGGAATTTGAGGCCCGCTTTGCCCGGTTCCGATCGGAGCAAGACATCCTGCACCAGCGCGTCGCCACGCTCACGGAATCGCTCGCCGGTCTTACCGCGCAAATGCACGCCATCGAAAACCAGCTTTTGATTGTGGCGGACGAGCTCAAGCGCAAGAAGACACTGGTCGAGCAGGGCCTGACCAACCACTTCGAATACACGCAGACTCAGCGCAACCAGGCGGACCTCACCGGCCAAGCCGGAGCGATCGCGTCCGAACTCGCCTCGACACGAAGCCAGATCGTCGAGGCGAACGAACCGGCGTTTTCGGTCAGCTTCTTGCCAAGCCTTCCAGAAGCTGACATTCCGCAAGCAGGCATGTAAAAGCCCACAGGATCGCCGAACTGAGCCATAGCTGGTGACATGGAGGACACGTAGGCAGCTCCTTCGTACGTTCTCCTTTTGTGCTTTGAAAGTCGCATAAAGGGCATTGTCGATGTGCCGTCCGAAATTATCTGTCGTCGGTAGGAGCTAGAGTCCAGAACTATCTGTCGTTGGTGGGACTGCTAAGTGAATGATATCGCGCTGCTTTCGCCCGAAGAGGTTGCCAATGGGCTTCGGACAACGGGTTACCAAGGTGCCCCAACGACAATCAATTCCCGACTGGCCTTAAGGAGATGTTTTGATTGAGCTTATGCCGTCGCCGATCGGTAACCACAGGCCACCTAATACGCGCATTGGTAACCCCCAGCGACAGGTTTGGTAACTCTCATCGACCCAGGTCGCACTCTGCGCTGCCCCCACAATCGCGTTGTGACAGAAGGCGTTAGCATCTCAGCGTGGGCACGGTGCGCAGGTTTCAACGTCCCGACTCAATTCTGGACAGCGGCAGTTAATTCCGGACGGCACACTGGTGTGATGTCCGGAATTATTTGACATTGAACGGGGTTTACCAGTCCGGAATTAAGGGCTGCAGGTGTTCGGCCTATATGCTTGAAAACAAGAGGGTTTTCAGGCCCCGGGTAGGAGTTTCTGATCCTAAGAACAGGTTTACCAATGCCCGCAATGACAGTTAATTCTGGACTGGCATTAAGTGTCTGGATTTGCATGGAATCTAGCTGGGCCTGTTGGTGAACCCGCTTGCGGCCGGCAGCGGATTGGTCAACCCAAGACCGGAGGATTGGTAAACCAAGGCCGCAGTCCTATCGGCCAAGGCCCAGCTCTCCCTTCCACTGTCACCGGTCACCCTTCCACATCCTCGCGAAACGAACTGCGGCCAATGGCCGACATCTACACTTACTTAGGCAGCGTGGAGATCCAAGGTTTGGCTGTCACGCCAGGGATAACTCGAGCTGCTACCGGTGGTTTCCGTTCCGCCGCTAGGGACTAGCGCACGATGTCGAGGAAAGAATTCGTCCCACTCAACCTGCTCGCCAGGTCGGCAGGAATCTCGCGGCAGGCAGTTTGGAAGGCCTGCCAGCGTGGCAACTGGCGAGGGCACGCTCTGGAGGTGCGCGTTGTTCAGGGTAAGGGTGGCAACGCAGGCAAGCATTATCTCGTCAGTTTGGCTTCACTCCCACCCGCGTTGCAACTCCGATTGAAGCCCATTGAAACGACGGTTCAAAAGCATCCGAAGCCGGTTGCATGCCGAGGCCGGCACGGTCGAGTCGATAAAAACAAGAGGCGCGTCGTCATCAGTCGGCAGTGGGATGCTTTGGTACCCTTCGACCCCGGCACAAAGGCCAAAATTGCAGAGGACCTAAAACAGGAAATCCGAGGGCTTCTGGCAGCCGGCGCAGCTTGGGGACACGTCAAGTTATTGGCCCGTAACTTCCTGGTCGAGACGACCAGGTCATGGGGGTTCCGCCCCAGCGATTTTTCGAGTTTCGAACAAGCTTGTTCGATCCCGTGGACGCTCGTTTCGGAAGAGCTTCATTATCGGAAGGTTCACCAGTTCCGCACCAACCGCAAAGCCTACGAGGACAGCCGATTGCGCCCACGCATTGGAGCTTCGGCCAGCTTTGCAGTCTTGTCGGCGCGCCGGCGACCGACCTGCGCCAGTTTCCCGCGCCGCTCGCCGGCATCAATCTGCAGCATGGCCTGCTGCGCATCGCGCCGAGTTGGCCAAGACCCTGGAGGCGGGAGAAGGGCCGCCGAGGCGTTGGCGTCGGCAAAGGCGCTCGGCACCCTCTGCGCTGGCTTGGACGACCTGGCCTCCTCAAGGCGCCGTCTAAATTAGTTCCGGAACGTTTTAGCTAAAATGAATGTTTCAAGTCCGTTATGGACGGCCGAGACCTACTCTCAGCAGAACAATCAAGAGCCGCACGAGCGCTATTGAACTGGTCGCGAGTGCGACTGGCTGCGAAGGCCAACCTCAGCGAACTGACGATCAGCGATTTTGAGAACGGCTTGAGGAAACCGCGTCCCCGCAATCTCGTGGCCATGCGCCAGGCGTTCGAAGACGCCGGAATTGTTTTCACCGCCGAAGGCCCATCGCTAACCCGCTCTGAAGGTGAGAATAGAAGTCTCGGCACCGCCAATAGGAGGTGGCGCCGGCGGCAGACGGAGCGGCCGTCCTCTTGAGAACCGTGAGCCACGTGCCGCCCAAGCGCAAGATGCCGCGGGCAAGGCGGCGTCGGAACATCGCGCGGCTGGCGGTGTTCAGTTGGCCCATGACGAAGCTTTCGGATCTCGGCCCTCGATCACGGGCACGCGACAAGGCGACCAACCAGCGCGTGAGCAGGATCATTTCTATAAATGCCGGCGGTCCGGCCAGCAGGTAGACCGGCGGGACCTGCGACAAGTCATTGGCATGAGCAGCCCGCACGAGCCGCTGGAACTCGACGCCTGAAAAGCTGGGGGATGGCGCCACAAGACTGAGTTGGACTTCTCCTGTGGACCGACAATCGCGGCCAGGATTGCCTCGTAGGCGCTGCCGATCTCCTCTTCAATCTCATGCTCTGATATGCCGACCCGCTTTCGCATCGGCGAATAACTTGGCCGTCATCTCAGCAGCCGAAATGATATCGGCTCCGACGCTGCCGCGCGTTACGTTGTCGGTGATCCACTTGCCGTTGAATTCTGCCCGAGGTTCGCTCATGGCGCGATCCCTAGTGCCGTCCCTTCAAGAAATGACCCTCGCGACGCAGGGAGTCCCAGTTGGTTCCGACCTGCTTTACTAGCTCTTCGGCTTCCCCGTGGGTAATGCCCGCCTCTCTCACCAAGCGACCTGCCAGATCAACGGCGAGGTCCGCCTTCTTGTCCCTTTCATCGCCTTCACCCCGGCTGCCATCGCGGGGCTGCATCGCGTCAATGATCATCCCAAAGACACTGCCGACTTCCTCGTTGATCTCGTCCGGGTCGACCCCTTCGCGTTTTGCGGCCTTCATCACGTGGCCGACCAGGTCGCAACTGGCGGCAGGGTCGTCTGTCATTGCGTTTGGCAAGTGCTCAGTGCTCTGCCATCCATTTGTCGAGTAAGTTGGCGCCGAGGGTGCTCATATCAGCACAAGCTTAGGAAGTGCGTTAAGTCCGGAACCAAGGAGCGTCACGTTGCAGCCGACCGCCGCCCCATTGGGCCGTAAGCCATTTTCACCATTCGTTCAGATATTAGCGCAGGCTGATAAGCGGACATGCTGGTACAGCGTACATGCCCTGGGCCCCAGTGCACGATGCGACAAACGGGGCGGCTCTTGTGGGACTACGAGCAGCCAACGCCACACCAGCATGGCTGGCCAGCGACTTCAATGCCAGCCGTCGACACGCCCTGATCGTGGCGCAGGTCATCAAGCTCGGCCAGAAGCTCGCGGACGATGCAGTGTCAATGTTCATCAAGCTGATAGGTCGGCTGTTCTCGCAAGCCAACAACCGCAAGAAGCAGCGGCACATGGACTGCAGGTCGGATACCGCCAAGGCGCTGCAGCCGGTGCCAGCCGACTTGCTGATCGAGAGCGCTGAGCGGAACGTGAACGCCTGTAGGAACGCACCGGCATATTCGTTGACGATCGCATATTGCTCTGCCGCCAAGGTCAAGGGCGTTCGCGGATTGCAGAGCAGTGATGGTTTGGAGGAACATGCGCGCCTGAGCTTGAGTCATAGTCGAAGACAATCAGGCTGAAAACTAAATCGGACTCGTCATGCCGTTAAGTGCTAGCGTGTCTCGGGCGCTAATCTCCACCCACTGGAGAAACTGGCGACGGGGCTGGTGGTCGGCAGGGGTCGAGTCCACCAGCCTGCCCACACCTCTCTCAATCCCGAAATTTCAAACATGGGGTAATCGCGGGAGCGAGTCGCCCTAAAGCCGGACGCGATCACATGATTGCAGAGCGGGCGGTTGTTCCCCGATAGGATGGAAGTGCGGGCTCACGGCTGGACGCTGGACCCAAGCATCGAACGGAGAACAACCATGAGCGAATATATAGGTCTCGACGTGTCGTTCAAAGAGACGGCGATTTCTGTGCGGCGTGGCGGCAAAGGATCTGGCGTGGCAAATGTCCCTCTGATCCGAGCTTAGTTGCGGACGTTCTCCGCAAGCGGTAGCGGGTGGTGTTCGAGACCGAACCCTTGTCGGTGTGGTTCTATCATGCCTTGAGCCGACCAGCGGCGTGTAGTAGGAGCCGGAGGTGGTGGCAGCGATGACGCGGTTGGTAGACGAAACGTTGCGCGGGCCACTGTTCTCGCGCCCGGCTGGCCTAGCCTCCACCGACGTGACGCTTGCCGATCCGACCATGGGCACAGGCAGC
The DNA here is from genome assembly GCF_002294955.1 of Mesorhizobium sp. WSM3864. Lineage (NCBI taxonomy): Bacteria > Pseudomonadati > Pseudomonadota > Alphaproteobacteria > Hyphomicrobiales > Phyllobacteriaceae > Mesorhizobium > Mesorhizobium sp. WSM3864. Next base: position 12,552 of record NZ_NSGD01000034.1, on the reverse strand, counting down.
TTTCTGCTCGGCGTGATGCGCAAGATCGCGGCCACCATTGAGGCGGACCAGGGCAAGGGCGCGGTACGCGACGCGATCGAGGCGGCAATGAGCCGCCTGATCGGCGTCGAGCTCCAGTTCGGCCCCTTCGCCGTCGCCCAGCTTCGCCTGATCGCAGAATTGCAGGCGCTGACAAAGCCGGATGACACGAGGCCGCCGAAACTGCCTGACTTGCAGCTTTTCGTCACCGACACGCTCGGCAACGCCTATATCGAGGAGGCTATGCAAGCAAGCCTGACCGACTTTCTTGTGGCATCCAGGTGGGCGGTGGTTCTCCCTTGCTTGGCACGCCTACTTGGCAGGCCCTCAAAGGCCATTTGGCTCTGCCCAAAGGTTCTTTGATAGGTCGCCATGCCGGTCGTCCTATTTGTCTGCCGGTAAGCCACGCCACGGTGGCCTCGAATGGATTGGGTCTGACCGAAGAACAGCTTCGCCTCGATCGTCTTCCCGCAGCGTCCGCCGCCGGCTTTTTTCCGCCGCTCAACACCCCATCCGGCAGGCCGCATGGGGACCCCGGATCGGCTTTGCATCGCGAGACAAAAAAGCCGGCCGCCGGCCGTTCTCCACTTCGTTTCGGCCCCACGGGTGCGGCCCGATCGTCTCCGATCTCACGACCACCATCGAGGCCGCGATGGCTCGGCCCGATCAGCAGAAGGAAACACCGCAATGGCTACGATCGGCACTGTCTCCCGCAGCGGCAAAGGCTTCAAGGTCTCCGTCAAGACGCTCAACCTCAACGTCAAAGCCGTCGACCCTCGTCCCCGCCGAGGCCGATAACGAAAAGGGTCCGGACTAGCGCATCTTCGCAGGCGACACCGAGTTCGGTGGGGCATGGAAGAAGACCTCGCGCGAAGGCCGCGACTACCACTCCGTCAAGCTCGACGGTCCCGCCGCGCCGCCGAGTGAGCTCGGGCCCAAAAGAGAAGCCCGGTCCACCGGACGGGGCTTTTCCTTGCTCATGTCGGCCGACGCGCCGAATAACAAACCACTGGATCCGTCTAGGCCTTTGCGGCAACGTTCCGCGTTTTTTTAACCGGAGATTTTGCCGTCGCTGCAGCTAGTGCCGCCGCGGCGGCGCGTGGCGCCCGCGTCGGTTTCGCCGCCAGAGCCGGCTGCTTTGCGCGCGGGCGTCCAAGTCCGGACGCCTTCGCCAAGGCAGAGCGGGTGGCCGCATAGTTCGGCGCGGTTAGAGGGTAATCGGCCGGCAGGTTCCACTTCTGCCGGTATTCATCAGGGCTTAGATTGTAATGGGTGCTGAGATGCCGCTTCAGCGATTTGAACTTCTTTCCGTCTTCCAGGCAGATGATGAAGTCGGGCGTCACAGATCTCCTGATCGAGACGGCCGGTTCCTGCTTGGCTACCGGTTCTGCTACAGCCGTGCCAATCCCCCGAAGGGCCGCATGGGTGTCGCCGATCAGCTTTGGCAGTTCTGCCACCGGCACCGGATTGTTCGACACATAGGCGGAGACGATATCAGCTGCGAGTGACACAAGATCGGCATTATCCTGAGGCTCATCGGACATGGTGTTGGTGCTTTCCCTCTTGTTGATTGGTGGATCGACCTGCTATTTGTGCAGATTGAGCGATAGATCAAGCGAATAATGGATTGTTTGCTTGCCCGCCACGAATATTTGATCGGTTGGCATCCCATCAATGTTCTGATCGATAGCAAACGAGTTTCCGATCTTTTTCAGGGAACCAAGGAGACTTTTCCCCTCGCTTCCCCGCATGCCGCCTGTGCAGAGCAGGGACGCCGGCTCGCAAAGCGGACGATTGAGACAGACCTCACGATCGTTTCCATCCGCCCCGCTCGACCGTGCAACCCGGCTCCGCGCGTGGGCATTGGCCCCATCCGGCACTCAAAGTTGGCTGCGCAGCGTTTCGCCCACGAGGCCGCACCCGCCTTGACGACTTTTGCAACTCCTCGCCGCGCCATTCATCGCTGGCATCAGGGCGGTCCGTGAAGGATCGTCGCCCATAGCGATGACGACCGCGAAACCTTGCTGCGCAAGCGCGGTTTCTCCAAGGCCAGACCGGCAAGATCATCGAGGCCGTCTTGCAGGAGAAGGACAGGCCGCCCGAAAGCATTTTCGATTTCGTGCAAGGGCTGACTGCGCATGCACGAACCAAGTCCCATCAGGATAGCCGTCTCGAGCTTGAAGGAAAGGCGACCGACGGCACGGCCGATCTGGAGCGGGAACTCCGCGACACGCGCGAGCGGCTTCAGTCCATAATCGAGGAGTATGAAACGGCGCTCGAGGAGCCAACGAGGAACTCGTTTCGGTCAACGAGGAAGCGCAGTCCTCCAACGAGGAGCTCGAGGCGTCGAAGGAGGAGATGCAGTCCCTCAACGAGGAACTGAATACCATCAATACGGAGTTGAGCGGCAAGGTTGAAGAACTCGATCGCGCCAACAGCGATTTGAAGAACCTGTTTGCAAGCATCCAGATCGCAACCGTCTTCCTGGATCGCCACCTCGTCATCCGCAACTTCAGCCCAGCTGCGTCAACCTTCTTCGGTCTCCGAGGAGCCGATATCGGAAGACCGTTGACCGAGCTCTCAAGCAGGCTCGAGTACCCGAAATTGAAGGACCACATCGCCGCCCCGGTCTTCGAGACAGGCGACATGCTGGAGCATCAACTCTCCCAGGACGAAGAAGGAAAGCACTTCCTGGTGCGCCTGATTCCATACCGCAACGACGGAGGGCGCACGGACGCTGTCGTCGTCACCCTCGGGGAGATGAAGGCGGGGTGCGTTCCCCAGCGACGCCTATGCGACCTTCGGCAACACACTTACGTCGCAAGGTGTGCTGCCAGTAGCTGTGTCGAGCCATGATTAGCCACTCGATTCCGATGCCGACCTTTGCAGAAGATCGCAAAGGCTGGTGATTGCCTCGACAATCCCGGCTCTTAGCGGTTGTAGAAGACTCGCGTTTCGATCTTCATCGCGGACACTAACTTGGCCTCTGCCAGTCACCATGTGCAGACTGACTGGACATGAAGGAGCAAAGCGACGCTCCGCATCATGTCTGTACGTTGCGCATTCGCGGCGGATCCCGAACCGATGCCGACTCAAGCAACTACATCATTTGTAAATGACGGCGCGCTGTTGCCGTTGCCAGATGACGGGCCAACGTCAACAAGGGGAAATGAAGCGCACGATTGGCCGACAGAAAAATAGGCAATGGTGGAAGCGGCTTTGAGATCGCTATGATCGCGGTCATCGTTGCGCTGCGATGGGCCTGATCCTGGTTGCAGCTACCGCGATACACTGAACCGCCGTCGAGGAAGTCTGGACTTGTGTCGCAATGGGAACATCTGGGCGGTCATGCGGTTTTAGCGTGGGCGGCACGGTTCTGCATAGGAGCGGAGCCCGTCCGACCTCCCCAGGCGAGCGGGCTCTTCCTTTCCCGGCGATAAGGTGGCCCGGTGGCCTTGGGTGTGTGGGCTTTGGGTCTTCGCCACCTTCGGCGGCAGGGCTTTGGGAACACGATGCCAGCGAGCGGATATATTCGCATCTGCTAATGGCGGGAATTCAGCCAAAAGGCCAGCCCGCGTCGGATAGCTGACGGAGGAATCGGCGCCGGAACGGCCTGAGGTCCAGGTGAAGCAGGTTCAGGCTGGCCGGAAATCGAAGCCAACCGAAGGTGCAACGGCCGATCGGGCGGAGCCGAAAGAGACCGCCAAGCCTGAGCAGCCAGCCGTCGAGCAGCAGCAGGCCGAGCCGGAACAGGCGGCCAAGCCTGAGAAACCGAAGGCCAAGAAGCAGCCCGCCGCCGAGCAGCAGGCCGAGCCCGAGCAGGCGGCCAAGTCAAAGCCACGGAGCCAAAAAACAAGGCGTGCGATCCGCAGACTGACGCGAACTGCTAGGCGGTCGCGAAGGAAAGTGGCCGGGTTCGCAGCTTTGTGCGCATTGCCTGTGGGCGATCAGCCGCTGACGCAGCGGACTGATTGGTACGTAAGCAACCTGCTAGGTCTGCATCGTGTCCGGAGCAGATCATTGGCGTGGTGACTCGTCGCTGCTAAAGACCCTATTGCTCCACTCCAAGGCGAAGCCGGACCGAAGCCTCTAGGTCCTTAGCGAAACCAAGCGCGAACTGAAGAACCATCTTTTCATTCGAAGCGACAGATCCTTGACCCTCGATGGCGATCGGCAGTTCTATTTTGCCAGCGGTTGAGGTCACGCGAACATTAAATAGAAGCTGGCCACCGGGCCGCTCCTCAACTGCTACCAATTCGACAGTTGCCATTGACACTCTCCCACTCGTCGGCCGATCCCCTGCCTCGCTGGGAAATGCACTTTCGGCTCTAATCACGATGGCGGCTGTTGCGGTAGACACCTTTGGGCCAACGAAAGGGCTGGTTCAAATCAGGCGGTTGCGCTCTGCGAGTTCGCGTGCCCGCCTCAGAGTGCCGTCAGTGTCAGCGATCCTGCGCCTTGCTGCCTCGTCCGTTCTGATCGTCAGCCGAGCTGAGATGATCTTGGATGACTTGGCGACTGCCGCGATGACGATGGGCGGGGCATCCGGTGTTTTCAAGGTTCTCATTGGTTTTATCCTTTCAACTGAATGACTGCAGGAGCAGTCGACATTCGGCGGTTGCTCCACATGACCGGCCCAGAAGCCCTGAACCGTATTGTGGGCCTGCCAATTAGGATTCCCGGCCGGCCACATCCCGCCGCTTGGCGTCCTGGATGTTCACTTCGCCAACAATCTTTTCCGCCCGGCGCGTCTTGATGCCGACCATCATCTTCTTCTCGAACTCGGCGGGCTGGCCGGTGAAGATGTCGAAAACGGTCCAGCTGTTCGGCTCGTCCATCCGAAGCGCGTAGCGGTTTGCCATGCTCGCATCCTTCTCGTTTTCGCCTCTCCACGAATGCCGACCGAGTTCAGGCTTTTAAGATGACAAAAACCGAGGCCAGCAAAGCGGTAATCCAGAGCGCGACACACACCTTTAAGGCGAATGGACCATATGAAGAGAGTGCCGCACCCATGCGCGTCCCCATCATCAAATTTGCGCTAGTCCGCGCCGTCGCCACACTCAGCTGCGCCTTGGTGCCAAGCTTGCCGAACCGCGGTGCAGTTCATGCTTGGAGGACACTCCGGATGTGCTCAACATGCCAGGCTTGGTGGTTGGCGCGGCTGTCGGGCGACCAAGCCTTAACGGCAATTTCTTTCGCGTGGCGGAACGGGTTCGCATACCCTTTCTATAGACTGCTTTCCTAGCGATAGATAGGAGAAGCGAAATTATTTGCCAATACCGCAAATTATTTGGTCGAAATAATTGCGGAAACGGGGAAAATTTTGCGTGGAACGAGGAAAAATTCTGCCGCTTTTTGAGCGATGCGTTTGAGTTTTTATTTGACCAATAAAATAAAAACGCGGAAGCACCTTGTTCCCAGCGCAATTGGGGCGCATATATAAGTTCGTTGATTTTTGTCGAGGTCATGAGTGAAGCCTCGCCATCCGTATCCGAATTTTCGATAGCGAATGCATTGCGCTGCTCCCGGCGCGGCATCTCGCTACGTTCGTACCCTGAAGATGATCCCGCGCTGACCAAGGATGTACGAGCGGCATCCGAGATTGTTTCGCCGGTTGGCTGGAACTGAAGCAGTCGGCGCATGCGCACGTTTCCACAGAGAGCCGCAAGTGACCACTCGCACTACGTCGACCGTCGTTCGCTTCAATGCAGTGTTTTTGCTGCCCGGCTTCGATGCGCCGCAACCGGCTGGAGAGTATCATGTCGATCTTGACGAGGAGGCTCTCGAAAGCGCTTCCCACACCGCTTGGCGCCGCGTGGCCGCGTTCATTCACCTGCCAGCGATCTCCTTGAGGGGGTCCAAGGAACAAATGGTGCAGATTGAGCCGGCATTACTCGAGGCGGCGCTCGACAAGGACCGGAGACAACCATGACCAGCCTCATGCAACGCAAAGCTCGCCCCATCCAGCACGGAGCCCCGGTGCGCCTTTTTGACATCGGACAGGCGGTCCGGCTGAAAGGCGGTCTCGGCGTCGGTCCAAAGACCGGCGAAGTCTACCGTGTCACTCGTACCCTGCCTCCGAGGGGAAACTCGCCGCAATATCGCATCCGCAGCGACGCCGAACCGCACGAGCGGGTGGTCACGGAGGACAGGCTGGAACCGGTCGCCGAAGCATCGCACGGCGGCATAAGGCTCATCGAAAGGACGTTCGGACATGGCCAAGGGACAGAAACGCTCGAACAGAGAGATCAGGAAGCCGAAGCAGGAAAAGCTTCCGCTGAAGCCTGAGAGTGCGTTCGGCCAAATCAAGGGCGCCGGCGGCACCCACGCCCAAAGCAAGAGCAAGGGCTGACGGCAGGATGGTCGTGCGCGACGAACTCGGATGAAGGTCGTGATCCAATTCTATCGCACGCGCGTTGCCGACGACGCGCACGCCGTCGTCGGCCGTGAGACCGTGGACGCGGCCGACCTCGACGCGGCGATCGAGATCGCGCGGCTTCTGGCGAGGACACTGAACATGCCCCAATGGCCAGATGCCGTCGCCATTGCCGACGCCGAGGGTGCGACGGCGGTCTATTCCAGCGTTATTGCTGCGCAGGGTGACATGGACAAAGGGCCGGCATCATGAACGCCAGCAACCATCGCACCGATGCAGCTCGCGAATTATCCGCTAATCCAGGCGAGGACAATGCGGCCGGCGCGCAGGCATGCGACTTTGGGGATCATCAATATGGCCGCCGCGTCGAAGTCGATCGTTCCTGGACCGTCTATCACGTCTTCACGGGCATTCCAGCGCATGTGAACGGCGCCTCCATGATCGGGCTCAGCCGTTCGGAAGCGACGAGAAGCATGCTGTCCCTCAACTTTTGCAACAGGGAGCGCCGCAAGCCGAGGATCGCCGCGCGCTTCTTCGTTGCTCCCGAGACACCTGCAGGTCAGTCATGACGCTCGCGTTCCCGAACCCCAGCCGAAGTTTCGATCAGGAGCGTAACGGCGTCTACTTCATCGGTCATGACGGCATGTTTCAAATCCGTTTCTTCATCGAGGCCGAGGCTCTGGCCAAAAACGGCATTGTCCTGGGTGGGAAGGCTAGCGTGGAGACGGCCTATCTTTCGGCATTCGATGGCCTGCGAACCTCCATCCAGCACGTGGCAGGCAAGGTTTATGCGCGCCACCGCCGCGACTCCTACACTTTGACCGCCGCCGATTTCAGGTAGCAGCATCGGTTGCGGTCAAAGCGGGTGAACAATCGACCCGCCGCGCTCGTCTTTCCATACAATTGGGCGTAGGGTGCACGATGGCTGGCAAAAAATTCCGGGTTCCCGTGGTTGTCTATGTCGCCGGTCCGATCGGCTTCACTCTGATTGAATCCGTTGCACAGGCCTCGGATTTCCTGTTTGACCATTGGCAAGGAAACGACAGCCTGGCTTGGACCGACGCGATGAAGCGCTGCGCCGAAGATGGTGCTGCCGATGACGCGAGTGTCGCATTCCTCACCGCGCTTGAGGGGGCGGGGATCGGGTACGACCGCACGGTTGAGATTTACTGAGCTTGGCGAACGACTGCGCGGTTTGAAGCCGCGCGCTGGCCGGGTAGCGATCAGCCAGCATTCGGCGCCTTGCGGACTACCAGATAGGGAGAGTTCGAATGGCGATGAAGCCAAACTATCGATACGAGCGGAGTCAACGAGACAAGGCCAAGGCGGCCAAGAAAGAAGCCAAGCTTGCCGGGAAAGCTGCGAAGGAGAAACCCATAGAGCAGAAAGAGGCGCGAGAGCCTGCTGCTGACGAAAGCTGAGGCATGGCGATGACGCAGCGCGAGACAGACAGCTTCGAAATCGACGTGGAATGTCCCCGTTGCCATCATCAGGCAAAGACCCTCGTCGGCTGGATTCGTACTCACACCCAGATGGAATGCTCCAACTGCGGCGACATCATTGACATTGAGAGCAAAAACTTCAGGTCGCACGAACAGCGCTAGGAAAGCTCTATGATACCGTCCGAGCCGCGGTCGCCGCGCCTAGCCGTTCTGATCGATGCCGACAATGCCTCCGCCAAGATCGCCGACGGGCTGTTCGAGGAGATCGCCAAGATTGGCGAGGCCAGCGTGCGTCGCATCTACGGCGATTTTTCAAGCTCGCGTTCGAAAGCGTGGGCCGACGTTCTTTCGAAGCACGCAATCATACCCCAGCAGCAGTTCGCCTACACAACAGGCAAGAACGCCTCCGACATCACCCTCGTGATCGACGCGATGGATCTGCTCCATAGCGGTCGGTTTGATGGTTTCTGCCTGGTTTCCTCCGACAGTGATTTTACGCGGCTGGCCGCCCGCATCCGCGAGCAGGGCATCGACGTCTTCGGCTTCGGCGAACAGAAGACGCCCGAGAGTTTCCGACAGGCATGCCGGCGATTTGTCTATAGCGAGAATCTGCTTCCGTCTGCACCCGCGAACGAACCCGAGGCGATATCGAGCATGAAGCCATTGCAACCGCCCTCAGCGGCCGTGCCGATCATCCGCAAGATTATCGCGCAGATGGAAAGCGAGGATGGCTGGGTTCCGCTCGGTGCGGTCGGCACGCAGCTTGCCAATCTGGCCTCCGACTTCGATCCCCGCACCTTTGGTTTTCGCAAGCTGAGCGATCTCGTCCGCAAGACGAACGCGTTCGAAATCGACCGCCCGGAGGGCGGGACGTTGCGCATAAGAATCAAACCGCAGGCAGCGCGAAGGGGAGGGCGGAAGGCGTGACCGGTACGGCGCAGCTATCCGAGTCCTTGCAGGTTGGCTATTTATCGACCGTCTGGCTTTTCCATGCTCGCCCGGTCCTGTTCGGTGCGCAGCTGGTCGAGCAGATCGATCAAGGCTTCGCCTTCGGGCGAGCCAGGCCCGCGGGCCATGAACGTCTCGATGTCAACTTCGGAGGGTTGACCGCCCGAAGCCCGGTTTGGCTCATGCCTCACGAAAATCTCATCGCGCTCGCCGACCTTGACGACCAGCCAGCGGTCGCCGTTGGAACTTGTGTAGAATGCCCGTGACGGGTTTGACATGGCGGACCTCCTTTGACCTGTCTGCAAACGGCATCACGCTGGTCGTCTATTCATGTCGGTTGGCCAGGTAACTACCCTCGGCGTGGGGATAGATATATCCCGCGTGTCCCTCGGCAAGCCCGCTCCGTTATTGCCCCACCAGGATACCAGCCTCGCGCGCAGCCAAAGCGAACGCCCGCCGAACGCTCGATATGGGCTTTTTGTCCGCGCTGGCATCGTGGCAAGCCTGGAGCGCGGCGCGATGTGACGGTCCACGCTTGCCCGGCCACTTCCGAAGCAGAAATGACGAGCATTCGTAAACGTCAGTGATGATCGTCTCGGCGCCTTGAGCACTGGCCCGAACAGTCACCGGCTGAGTGAATTTGGGATTTTGCATCGTTGTCCTTAGGGCATTGACGCCTGGATAGCGAGGCAATTCCACGTTCCGCCCCAATTCGCGCGGGGACCTCCCAGTTCGCCGTCAAGCCGTTTTGTTGACGCGAGGTGTTTCTCCTGGTCGAGGATCTGCTGTCTTATCGTCCTCGAGCTCCTGCGCCCATTCCCCAAAGAGCCGGCCGGGCAATGTCATGGGTGCTCAACCGCCTGGCAGGCCGCCAGCAAGCCGGCATTGAGAGGATCGGGCCGCCGACTTCCAAGCGAGGCCCTTCGATAACGTCGTATTTCTCGCCGGAAGTCTTCTTGCCGGTCGGCTTGAACACCTGTTCGATTTTCGTGAGCTGACCCTACGTTTCCTTAAAGTGGTCCTCCGCGGGGGAATTGGCATGGAGAAAGAGCGGACGCAACGAATGGTTCTGTGTCACCACCCGGCCTGGTGACTTTCCGCCACTCGCGGTGATCGTCCAGCCATCCAGGTCGGATGGTGGATTACGCAATCAGCTGCCGAGTGCCATTCCAGAACCGACTCGCCAGTTGGAAGGCCGTCGGTCTTGAAAGGCGAGAATTAGTGCCGGCCGCGCCTTGTTTAGAACACTGAACGGGTCTATGTTGCAAATATCGATCTTGTCTGTCGAACTTTGTTTCTGACGCGAAACGCGTCTTCGGCGATCTTCTCCTCTCAAAATCGATCTGAACCGTTTGCCGTGTGTCTTGCACGGCAAGCAATTTTCTATGGATGATTGAAAGGAAATCGCCATGAATACGGGAACCGTAAAGTTCTTCAATTCGACCAAAGGCTTCGGCTTCATCGAGCAGGGTGGCGGCCAGCCGGACGTGTTCGTCCACATCTCCGCTGTCGAGCGGGCCGGTCTGCGCTCACTGGTCGAGGGCCAGAAACTCAGCTTCGAACTCGTGAAGGACAACCGTAACGGCAAATTCGCGGCCGAGAACCTGCAAGCCGCATAAATTATTGCGCTCTGGCCGTTGACCACGGATGTACTGGCACAGGCCACAGAGCGCAGATCAGAGAGGTCGGGCAAGCCCGGCCTTTTTTTGTTTTCCGATTTGGAGAGCGCATCATGCGACACCCCGATATACCGCAAGGAATATTCAAACCCAAGCCGACCGCGATCGAAACGAAGCAGGACGCCACAGCCAGGGCCGCCCGCCAAATTGTCGACGGTGAAGCCGCCGCGCGAGAACAGAAGACCGAGCGGTTAAGGCTGGCGAGGCTTGCCAGTGAGGCAACAAATACGTACACGCCGACGGCGAAGAAGCGGACGAACGGGCGTAAGCACGGCTAGCTGTATCAGCGATACGATCCGGGCATCCTGGGACGAGCCGTTTGCCCGGGCAAAGTCTTAGAAATTTTCGCTACAAAGGCGGCGCAAAGTGCGCATCTGCCCTCTCGCTGAACGGGGTAAGAGGCGCGGCCTGATACGCCCAAGTCCCGCTGACTTCCCCACCCCAGGCCGGGTCGCCCCAGCTCCACTTGAAGGCGAGCTGCGTGGCCCGGTCAGTCACCCAACCCATGGACTTTCGGGCGCCGCCTCCAACGGCCCGGCCAAGTCATCTTGGTAGCTGCGGCCTGCGGTCTGTCCTCGCTCGCGACCTTGTGAGAGGTCGCGGCTTCACCGGACATGGTTCAAACCCTACGGCTATCATTGCTTCCCGACCTTAGAGGGGATCTTCTCGCGCCTTTTTCGCGCGAATAGCTGCACTGTCTGAGCGCGGCCATAAATGCCTCGGCTGCCAGGTCGCATTTGCGCTTGGATGGACCGTTGCTCTGGATCACAATTTCGGCTTGCCTGGTTGTCAGGCCGTGCTTTGCCGCAAACTCGTCTATGTCGGCTTCCGTCCAGCACGACCGCTTCAAACCTTGCATTTTATCTCCTGGTCCCGAAATCGTGAGGAGCCAACGCGGGACCGTCGATAAGGTTTCAGATCAACGTCGAAAGCCCTCAACTCGGCTGGTCGCCAGGCGCCTTCTCGTCGACGGCTTATGGAGCGTCACCACGCTCTCGTACTCTTTCCGTTCTGGCCTCTGAATGGCAGGCAACTTACATAGCCAGGGCTATGGCCTCGGCTGGAACCTGCCGCCACCTCACGCGCCTTGGAAGGCTGTAGACGGCCCGGCAGCCATCTAGCTTCGGGGGGAAGTTGGTGAAGGCGCCGGGCCTAGGTGGTCCGGGACAGGGGTAACCACCCCGGACGGTGTAAACCATAACGCGACGGTGGCCGATGGCAATGTTGTTTGGTCAGCCCGCGACGGCGTGAACGGTCGCGAAGCCGATGCCGATGACAATGCCGGTGAAGGACTCGCCGGCGGCGTCCAGCGCGATGGCGCAGACCTTGCCCCAACTCTGAACCGGGCTCGGCAGTGGGATAATCGGTGCGATCGGTCAAACACTTCGTGTTGCGTAACAGTTCGAGCGAATGCTCAAGGGCATCTCTCCTTGGCAAGCTGCTCGAAATCGTGCTTGGAATGTCGTGCGCGCGGGAAGGATTGGCAGGATCGTTCGGCAAAAGCCGCCTACGGTCTGAATGCAGACAGGAGCGCGGTCGCTGTCTCTCAGCCGCGGACGTCCTTTGGTAGTTGTCGGCGATGTTGGTTAATCGATCAACAGCTTCGGTTTCGGTCGGCCACGGCCAGCTGCGACTGAGGTCCCGTCACCGCGCGCATAGGTCCATGGCGTGCAACATAGCCCACTAATGCGTTGGCTTGCGGACTGGCGACCCCTTGTCACCAGTCTTTGTTGCCATAATTCAACACCCGCTGCTCCCCTGGGATACCGGGTGTTTTTTGATTTTCACGGCGGGGCTCGTTGCGTCGGGACCGGGCCGAGATGTTCGACGGCAAGCGCGCTTATGCGCCGGCGGCCTTCAAGGCGGCGGCGGACACGCTGAACGTGCGTGCAGGCGCGCTGATTCGCGAATTCCCGCAAGGCACGCTCGGCGCGCCGTCCGCCGCCGGGCCGGAAATTCGACGACGCGCTACTGGTGATAGCCGCGCTTAGTGGGTGCGGATCGGTCAAGCACGTCAAGGTCAGCAAGACCGACGCGCCCGAGCAGTCCGGCAAATTGGAAAATGACACGGTCGCGGTCTTCGAAGGTG
>NZ_NSGD01000033.1:0-24452 GCF_002294955.1 Mesorhizobium sp. WSM3864 | reverse complement strand
GTCTGTTCAGGAGCGGGTCGCTTCAACATGACCCAGTGAATCAAAAACCCCCGGCAAACGCCAGGGGTTTGTCAGCAATCTGAGGGCGGTCTTCGGGCCGCCCTTTTTGTTTCTCACGTTGCTGCGGAGTCGAACATTCGAGGTGATGCAAAAGCTATTGCAACCACCGCCGCCGCAACTATCATAGGTTGCCGCAGGGGCTTCGCCAACATGATTTCCGGGCGTCATTCAAACGGTATGGCATTATGGTGCCGCGGGCTGGTTCGTGTGATACCGGTCCTTGCGGTAGTGATGGTTGCCTTTGCAGCGAAGGCCGAGGATTTTTACCCGAAGACACCCTCCGATCCGAGGACATGGAATCCAAACACCTGGTACCTTCCAGGAATGTTCTCCAATGATTTCTCGGAGATGCGGTTTGTTGTTGTGCGGAGCAGCGCCACCGGCTGCGAGCCTAAGTGTCCGGAATGGATCTCGGCGGAGGGCGCCATCGAAGCCGGCACACCGGCTAAGCTAAAGCGAATATTGAAGGCGCTCGGCCGCCGCCAATTGCCGATTATCGTCAATTCCCCGGGCGGCAATGTCGATGCTGCGCTTCAGCTTGGCCGAATAATCCGCAAGAACAAGCTGGATGTCGCTGTCGGGGTGACCAAATTTTTCGGATGCTGGCCGGGGATGGACGACTGCCGAGCCAACGATGGCAAGGGCGCCGCCTATTTCGGCACAGCCTCAGACGGCGGCGCCATGTGCAATTCTGCCTGTCCGCTGATGTTTGCCGGCGGCGTCCGCCGCTTGGCAGGTGGCTGGGCCTATCTGGGTGTCCATCAGATCACCACCACCTATTTCCCCGCCAAACGGCAATATCGAACCACCTATCGAGTTGTGCGGGGCAAAAAATATCAGGTCACCACGGAAACCATCACTCAGGGCGAGAGCTACAAGACCTATGAAATGAGCAGGGCGGTTTCGAGGAGGCTCTCGGCTTATCTCAGGGAGATGGGTGTCGGGCAGGGCGTGCTGGACACGATGAAAGCCACGCCGGCCAGCGAAATCCGGCAGATCGCTCTCCAAGATATGCTGACAATGAACCTGGCAACCGGCACGGAGACTGTCGACCTATTGACCAGCGCAAGCTTGTGCATGCTCGACCAGTCGGCCCCAAGTTGCCGAGAAATACCGGGGAATGCCAGCCCGGCCAAGATGGTATCGACGAAAGCGAAGGGCGTACCTCCTCAAAAGGCTGAAGCCTCGCTTTCCCCGCCGGCCAAGGTCGCGCCCATTAAGCCGTTCCAGGGAGCGGCAGGAAATGCGGCGCCGGAGATCCGCTTCGTGGTAGTTCGCGGCAGCGATCCGCTCTGCGATCCCGACTGCCCGGAATGGATTTCAGCGGAAGGCGCGATCACCCCTCGAACTCCGCAAAAACTTCGCCAGTTGCTCGCCGCGCTCGACAACCCGCGGCTTCCCATTGTGATCAGCTCACGAGGCGGCGACTTGTTTGGCGCCTTGGCCGCAGGACGGCTTATCCACGAACGCAAGCTAGACGTCGTCGTCGCCCGCACCAATATCCTGGGTTGCAACCCGCCCGGAGCAGGCTGTCTGGACGACAATGGCGCCTATGTCGGGCTGATCAGCCAATTCGGAGTGGAGTGCGATTCAGCCTGCGCACTCATGCTTGCCGGCGGTGCCAGGCGGCTGGTCGATCCAAAGGCGCGGCTCAGCGTGTCGTCGATGGGACAGAAGCGGATCGTCAAAGCCTATTTGGACGAGATGGCGATCAGCCCAGGCCTGTTCGCAGCGATAGATCAGAGTTCGGTCGAGCGTCAGCTTGAACCCGATGTAATGCTCAAGGTCGGGCTGGTGACCGGGCTGGACACATCGGACACGCTGACTGGCCCCGCCATTTGCAGGTCCTCGCCAAAGCCGGACAATTGCCGGCTCCCGCCCTCCGCCAACGCCCAGGCAAAGATGCCGCCAGAACTTTAGCGTTGTCGCGACGAAGTCGAGGCAGCAGCCGTCAGGCTGGCATTGCTCGCACCCTCTTCAATTCTATTGCAAGCATCGTCGCCGTAACTAGCATGGGTTGGACCGAGGGCTTGGCAGGCGTGATTTCCGCGTTCCTTTCAAAGGGTATTTCGTGGCCGCTAGGGCTGGTTCGGCTCGGGCTGGCCATCGCTATTGGGCTTACCGCGTTTGCCGCCGCAGCGAAGGAAACGCCGCCGGATTACGGCCCTGCCATGCGCTTCGTCGTGGTGCGCAGCAGCGCGCCAGGCTGCGAGCCGAGCTGCCCGGAATGGATTTCTGCCGAAGGCAGCATCGAGGCCGGCACGCCGGCGCGGTTCAAGCGCCTCTTGAAGACGCTCGGCGGCCGGCAACTGCCGATCGTCGTCAATTCTCCTGGAGGCAATGTCGACGCCGCGCTCCAACTCGGCCGTATGATCCGTAAGAACAAGCTCGACATCGCCGTGGGCACTACGGGGTTTTCCGGCTGCTCGCCCGAAATGAAGAACTGCCGGGACAATGACAGTAAGAACACGCCGTATTCCGGCATCGCCTACGACAGCGGCGCCATGTGCAATTCCGCATGTCCCCTGATGTTTGCCGGCGGCGTCCGCCGTGTGGTCGGCGAGTGGGCTTTTCTCGGGGTTCATCAGATCACCACGACATATCACAGGGAAAAGCTGCTCTACCGCACCACCTACAGAATTGTGAACGGCAAGAAGAAGGTCCTCAGCACCAAGGTCGTCAGCCGCAAGAATGCCGGCAGCTACAAGACCTACGAGATGAGCAAGGCGGTCGAGAAACGGCTGTCCGGCTATCTGAAAGAAATGGGTATTGGGCAGGGCGTGCTGGACGTGATGAAGGGGACGCCGGCAAGCGACATAAGGCAGATCGAGCCCGACGATATGCTGGAGATGAAGCTCGTCACCAGCCTCGATTCTCTCGACCTGATGACCGAAGCAGCCATATGCCGGCGCGATCCGGTGCCAACGAGCTGCCGCGAGATACCGGCCAATGGCAAGGCCAAGCCGGCCGAGGTGGCGACGGTCGCGGCCAAACCGGCCTACAGCCAGCCGGCGGAGGCAGCATCACCGCCAAAGCCGCAGCAGGAAATGCGTTTCGTCCTCGTTCGCGGCAGCAATCCGCTCTGCAACCCCGACTGTCCGGAATGGATTTCGGCGGAGGGAACGATCGTTGCCGGCACGCCCGACAGGCTGCGCGAGCTGCTGGACAAGGTCGGCGGGCGCAGGCTGCCCATCGTCCTCAACTCACAGGGCGGCGATGTCCAGGGCGCGCTCGCCGCCGGCCGGCTGATCCGCGAGCGCAGATTGGATGTTGCGGTCGCCCGGACGGATTTTCTCGATTGCGATCCCGGCACGGCAGGGTGCGTCTCCAAGGACAACCTTCATAATGGTCTCACCGTTGAAGCCGGCGCCGAATGCGATGCAGCCTGCGTGCTGATGATCGCCGGCGGCACCAGGCGCTTGGTAGGCGCCGATACGCGTTTCCTGGTGCATTCCATGGGCATGGAAGACAAGGTCCGGTCGTATCTTGAGGAGATGGCGATCGGCTCGGGCTGTTCGTCGCGATGCAGTCGGCCCAATCCGCCAAGCACAGGGAGCTCAGCCAGGACGAATTGGCGGGGTTCGGGCTCACCACCAGCCGCCAGTCGGTAGACGCTCTGACGGGCGCCACTATCTGCAAATCTTCGCCAAAACCCGATAACTGCCGGGTTCTGCCGTCCGCCAACGCCGAAGCGGAATCGCCGGCCAAGCTTTAGCAGCATTCGGCGCCATGCCAGCACTGGCCATGGAGGCAGGTTGAGCCGGCTCAGAGCTTCCCGCTATCCTTCTAGGCTCAAACGTAGGAGGACCGGAGATGAGCGAGGGCGTCCCGACTTTGTTCGAATGGGCCGGCGGCAGCGAGGCGCTCAACCGGCTGACGCAGATCTTTTACAACAGAGTGACCTTGGACCCGATCGTCGGTCCGGTGTTCAGGCACATGTCGCCGGACCATCCGGCGCATGTCGCCGCCTTCATCGGCGAGGTTTTCGGCGGGCCGAAGACCTACAGCGAACGGCATGGTGGCCACCGCGAGATGGTCAGGCATCATCTCGGCAGGCATCTGAGCGAGGAGCAGCGCCGGCGCTGGATCAACCTTCTGGCGGACGCGGCGGACGAAGCCGGCCTGCCGGACGATCCCGAGTTCCGTTCCGCCTTGATGGGCTATGTCGAGTGGGGATCGCGGCTGGCCAAGATTAATTCCAATCTCGGCGAGACTTGCGACCCTGAGACCGAGCCAATGCCAAGCTGGGGCTGGGGTGTGCCGGGCGGGCCTTACAAGCCGCCGGCCGGGAAATCGTAGCCGAAGATGCTGGGTTTCTGCAAAATTCCGAAAAGATGACGTCGCAAAGACACCGCAGGGTCGTTGCATCAATGTGAGACGACCTTGCATGCTGATTGCCCATCTCCCATCGGGCTATATTCTGGGAAGGCTCGCGCGAAGACGGCGACGGGAGGCATCCGATGTGGTGGCTGCCGCAATGCTCGGCAGCGTCATCCCGGACATCGACATGCTCTATTTTTACCTGATCGATGGCGGTCGCACGCACCATCATGCCTACATCACGCATTGGCCGTTGTTCTGGGCGACGATCGGGACGGTAGGCGTGTCGGTCGGTCGGTTGTTGGGGTCGCGGCGTCTGCCGTCGATCGCCATCTTCTTAGCCGGAGCCATGTTGCATATGGCGCTCGACACGGTGGCATCGCCGATCATGTGGTTGGCGCCGTTCAGTCATCGCCCGTTTGAGCTCGTGGCGGTTCCGGCCAGCCATGGGAACTGGGTCCTGAACTTCGTTCTGCATTGGACTTTCGCGCTTGAACTCGTGATCTGCGCATGGGCCCTGCGGCTTGGATGGCTGCGATCGGCGCTTCCGGCCGACGTGTCTCAAAAGGGCTCTTGAGTTCTCATCGGCTTTGTGAAATAGCAGCGCCCGTATACGGGCATAGCTCAGTTGGTAGAGCGGCGGTCTCCAAAACCGCAGGTCGTAGGTTCGAGCCCTGCTGCCCGTGCCACCTCCCATGGCAGACTGAGGGTGGGTGCGCTCCGCCGTTGAAAACCGGGGGGCGGCTTGCCATATAGCGAAAACTGGGGCATAAGGCCCCGCATAGCCGGGACGGAACGACTGGATGGTTCCGAGGCGGCGCTAAAACATAAAGCGGAACACTTGCCACTTGCGTGGACCAAGAATCGGTTTTATGTAGACTGAACAGACACGCGACGCGTGGAGCTGGGAAGCCGGCTTTACGCGTCTGATTTGCGTGGGCGAAATGGTGGTGCTGATTCGGCGCCGGCACGAAGTCCAGGCGGCACGTCCCGGCCAGCGGGATCATCCAGGAGACCCGGCCAACGGGTCTTGAAGACAGGCGGCAGATGGCTTCGAAAACCACAAACCCTTTCACCTTTCTCCAGCAGGTTCGCGCGCAGACGGCCAAGGTGACATGGCCCTCGCGCCGCGAGACCATGATCTCGACGGTGATGGTCCTGGTTTTTGCGCTCATCGCCATGATCTTCTTCTTCACCGCCGACATAGCCATGGGCTATGCGATCGAGTGGATTCTGGGCCTCGGACATTAAGTTCGGCGATTACGGAGAGGTCGTGAAATGACGCGGTGGTACATCGTCCACGCTTATTCGAACTTCGAGAAGAAGGTCGCCGAGGACATCGAGAACAAGGCCAAGCAGAAGGGCCTGTCGGGCGAGATCGAGCAGATCGTGGTGCCGACGGAGAAGGTCGTCGAGATACGCCGCGGCCGCAAGGTCGATGCGGAACGCAAGTTCTTCCCCGGTTATGTACTCTTGAAGGCCAACCTGACGGACGCCGTATTCTCGCTGGTCAAGAACACGCCGAAGGTCACCGGCTTCCTCGGAGACTCCAAGCCCGTGCCGATCACCGAAGCCGAGGCGCAACGCATCCTGAACCAGGTTCAGGAAGGCGTCGAGCGTCCGAAGCCGTCGGTCACCTTCGAGATCGGCGAGGCGATCCGCGTCTCGGACGGTCCGTTCGCGTCGTTCAACGGCTTCGTCCAGGAAGTGGACGAGGAGCGGGCGCGCCTCAAGGTGGAAGTTTCGATCTTCGGGCGCGCGGTGCCCGTCGATCTCGAATTCGGACAGGTCGAAAAGGGCTGATCCGAAGGTCCCCGTCCGACAGGCGAAGGGATCGGCGGCGCGAAGGAATGGCGCTGCCATGAACGGGTGGGAGGCGAATGCGGCTTAGCCGGCCGCTGGAACCGCACCACCAGACTGCAACCGCCGGTTTTCCCGGCATGAGATAAAGGCAGGAATAGAGATGGCTAAGAAAGTTGCAGGCCAGCTCAAGCTCCAGGTTGCCGCGGGCTCGGCCACGCCGTCGCCCCCGATCGGCCCGGCGCTTGGTCAGCGCGGCATAAACATCATGGAGTTCTGCAAGGCGTTCAACGCGCAGACCCAGGAACTGGAGAAGGGCTCGCCCATCCCGGTCGTCATCACCTACTATCAGGACAAGTCGTTCACCTTCGTCATGAAGACGCCGCCGGTGAGCTACTTCCTGAAGAAGGCCGCCAACCTGAAGTCTGGTTCGAAAGAGCCGGGCAAGGTCAAGGCCGGCACGATCTCGCGCGACAAGGTGCGCCAGATCGCCGAGCAGAAGATGAAGGACCTGAACGCAAACGACGTCGAAGCGGCCATGCGCATGGTCGAGGGCTCCGCCCGCTCGATGGGCCTGGAAGTGGTGGGCTAAGATCATGGCAAAGATTGCAAAGCGTGTTGCCAAGAGCCGTGAAGGCATCGACCCGAACAAGGCCTATGCGCTCTCTGAGGCGCTGCAGCTGCTGAAGGACCGGTCCACGGTGAAGTTCGACGAGACGGTCGAGGTCGCGATGAATCTCGGCGTCGATCCGCGCCATGCGGACCAGATGGTCCGCGGCGTTGTCAACCTGCCGAACGGCACTGGCCGGTCGGTGCGCGTCGCCGTGTTCGCGCGCGGCGACAAGGCCGAGGAGGCCAAGGCGGCCGGCGCCGATATCGTTGGCGCCGAGGACCTGGTCGACATCGTCCAGAAGGGCACGATCGATTTCGATCGCTGCATCGCCACCCCGGACATGATGCCGCTGGTCGGCCGCCTGGGTAAGGTGCTCGGCCCGCGCGGCATGATGCCGAACCCGAAGGTCGGCACCGTGACCCCCGATGTCGCGGCCGCCGTCAAGGCCTCGAAGGGCGGCGCCGTCGAGTTCCGCGTCGAGAAGGCCGGCATCGTCCAGGCCGGCGTCGGCAAGGTCTCGTTCGACGTCAAGGCGCTGGAAGAGAATGTGCGGGCCTTCGCCGATGCGGTGAACAAGGCCAAGCCCGCCGGCGCCAAGGGCAACTACGTCAAGAAGGTGTCGGTCACCTCGACGATGGGTCCCGGCCTCAAGCTCGACATCGCGACGCTCGCCGCGTCGTAAATGTCGCCTGACCGGCTTCTGGCCGGTCGCAAAAGAATTCCGGACCGCCGATCCGTCGGCGGCCCGGTAACCCGGAGGCTGAAAGGTTTCCGGATATCCTGTCCGAGATTGCAGGCGGCCGGCCTTGGTTCAAAAGGGGGCCTTAATTCATGTGGGCCTGCATGAGACGGGTGAAGACCCGACAAAGGAGCGAAAAGCTCCAATGAAAGGTTCGAACCGTGTTTGCCTTTTGTCAGCACATTAACCGGCTTTGCCGGCGGATGTGGCGAAAGGGGGCAGGATCCTCGAGCGCCGTTCGGGAGATCCGTTTGTGGATGGCCCGGCCGGCAAAAGGCAACCCGACTTCTGACCTCGTGAATGGGGCAGGGGTCAACTGGAGATAGGCAGTGGACAGAGCGGAAAAACGCGAACTCGTCACGGGCCTGAACGAAGCGTTCTCGAACGCGGGTTCAGTCGTCGTGGCCCACTACGCCGGTATCACCGTCGCGCAAATGAACGACCTTCGGTCGAAGATGCGCGCCGCCGGTGGCACCGTCAAAGTCGCGAAGAACCGTCTCGCCAAGATCGCTCTTCAGGGCACGGACTCCGCATCGATCGTCGATCTGTTCAAAGGACAGACGCTGATCGCTTATTCGGAGGATCCGGTTGCGGCGCCGAAGATCGCGTCCGAGTTCGCCAAGGGGAATGACAAGCTGATCATTCTCGGCGGCGCAATGGGCTCGACCTCGCTCAACGCCGACGGTGTCAAGGCACTCGCCACGATGCCGTCGCTCGACGAGCTGCGCGCCAAGCTGGTTGGCATGATCGCCACGCCGGCAACCCGGATCGCCCAGATCGTCAATGCGCCCGCGGCTTCGGTCGCGCGCGTCATCGGCGCTTACGCCCGGAAGGACGAGGCGGCATGAGGCCGTTCCTCGCTGTCAACAACACACGTTCGAACCAAGTAAAGGAATACACAAATGGCTGATCTGGCAAAGATCGTAGACGACCTTTCGAAGCTGACCGTCCTCGAGGCGGCCGAGCTGTCGAAGCTCCTGGAAGAGAAGTGGGGCGTTTCGGCTGCTGCTCCGGTGGCGGTCGCCGCTGCTGGCGGTGGCGCTGCCGCTGCTGCTGCTCCGGCTGAAGAGAAGACGGAATTCGACGTCGTTCTCGCCGACGCCGGCGCCCAGAAGATCAACGTCATCAAGGAAGTCCGCGCCATCACCGGCCTTGGCCTCAAGGAAGCCAAGGACCTCGTCGAGGCGGCTCCGAAGCCGGTCAAGGAAGGCGTTTCCAAGGCCGATGCTGACAAGTTCAAGGCTCAGCTGGAAGCAGCTGGCGCCAAGGTCGAGCTGAAGTAAGCCTTATGGTTGAGGGCGGACGGCCTCGCGCCGGCCGCCCCCTCCCTTGACGAAAGGGAGGCTTCGTTGCGCGAGACGTTTGAAAACCTCTTTCCTGAGGGCTGGAAGCGGCCTTCAGGAAACGGGTTTTCTCCCGTTTTTACCGGCAGCCGCCAAGCAATTGGAAGGGCGGCCGGAAAACAGACAGGGGCGGCCGGCGAGCGGCCCATTGGTGCAAGGCGAACCGCGGCGAGGTTCGCCCCGAGTTTTGAGCTAAGGAGCGACGATGGCCCAGACCCAGACTTTCAATGGCCGCAGACGCGTACGCAAGTTCTTCGGGAAGATCCCGGAAGTTGCGGAGATGCCGAACCTCATCGAGGTTCAGAAGGCATCCTATGACCAGTTCCTGATGGTGGACGAGCCCAAGGGTGGGCGTCCGGACGAGGGGCTGCAGGCTGTTTTCAAGTCGGTCTTCCCGATCTCCGATTTTTCCGGCTCCTCGATGCTGGAATTCGTGAAGTATGAGTTCGAAGGACCGAAATTCGACGTCGACGAATGCCGTCAGCGCGACCTGACCTATGCTGCGCCGCTGAAGGTGACGCTGCGCCTCATCGTGTTCGATATCGATGAGGATACCGGCGCGAAGTCGATCAAGGACATCAAGGAGCAGGACGTCTATATGGGCGACATGCCGCTCATGACGTCGAACGGCACCTTCATCGTCAACGGCACCGAGCGCGTCATCGTCTCGCAGATGCACCGTTCGCCGGGCGTCTTCTTCGACCACGACAAGGGCAAGTCGCACTCGTCGGGCAAGCTTCTGTTTGCCGCGCGCGTCATCCCCTATCGCGGCTCGTGGCTCGACATCGAGTTCGATTCCAAGGACGTGGTCCACGCCCGCATCGACCGCCGCCGCAAGATTCCGGTGACGTCGCTGCTGATGGCGCTCGGCATGGACGGCGAAGAGATCCTGTCGACCTTCTACAACAAGATCACCTACAAGCGCGCCGGCGACCACTGGCGCATCCCGTTCAATGTCGAGCGCTTCCGCGGCCTCAAGGCTGTCGGCGACCTGGTTGACGCCGACACGGGCGAGATCGTCGTCGAGGCCGGCAAGAAGATTACCGCCCGCCAGGCCCGCCAGCTCGGCGAAAAGGGTCTCAAGGCGATCAAGGCGACCGACGAGGACCTGCTCGGCAACTACCTGGCCGAGGACATCGTCAACTACGCCACCGGCGAGATCTTCCTCGAGGCCGGCGACGAGATCGACGAGAAGACGCTGAAGGTGCTGCTCGGCACCGGCGAGGACGAGATCCAGATCCTCGACATCGACCACGTCAATGTCGGCGCCTACATCCGCAACACGCTCGCCGTCGACAAGAACGAGAGCCGCCAGGACGCGCTGTTCGACATCTATCGCGTCATGCGTCCGGGCGAGCCGCCGACGCTCGAGACCGCCGAAGCCATGTTCAACTCGCTGTTCTTCGACAGCGAGCGCTATGACCTGTCGGCTGTCGGCCGCGTCAAGATGAACATGCGCCTCGAGCTCAAGGCCGAGGACACCGTGCGCGTGCTGCGCAAGGAAGACATCCTGGCCGTGGTCAAGACGCTGGTCGAGCTGCGCGACGGCAAGGGCGAGATCGACGACATCGACAATCTCGGCAACCGCCGCGTCCGCTCGGTCGGCGAGCTGATGGAGAACCAGTACCGCGTCGGCCTGCTGCGCATGGAGCGCGCGATCAAGGAGCGTATGTCCTCGATCGAGATCGACACGGTCATGCCGCAAGACCTGATCAACGCCAAGCCGGCGGCCGCCGCCGTGCGCGAGTTCTTCGGCTCCTCGCAGCTCTCGCAGTTCATGGACCAGACCAACCCGCTGTCGGAGATCACCCACAAGCGTCGCCTGTCGGCGCTTGGACCGGGCGGTCTGACCCGCGAGCGTGCCGGCTTCGAGGTGCGCGACGTGCATCCGACGCACTACGGCCGTATCTGCCCGATCGAGACGCCGGAAGGCCCGAATATCGGTCTGATCAACTCGCTCGCCACCTTCGCGCGTGTCAACAAGTACGGCTTCATCGAGAGCCCGTACCGCAAGATCGTCAACGGCAAGCTGACCAATGAAGTCGTCTATCTGTCGGCGATGGAGGAGGCCAAGCACCACGTCGCGCAGGCCAACGCCGAGCTCGATAAGAACGGCAGCTTTGTCGACGAGTTCGTCATCTGCCGCAACGCCGGCGAGGTGATGATGGCGCCGCGCGAGAACGTCGACCTGATGGACGTGTCGCCGAAGCAGATGGTGTCGGTGGCCGCGGCCCTCATCCCGTTCCTCGAGAACGACGACGCCAACCGCGCGCTGATGGGCTCGAACATGCAGCGTCAGGCCGTGCCGCTGGTGCGCGCCGAGGCGCCGTTCGTCGGCACCGGCATGGAGCCGGTCGTCGCCCGTGACTCAGGCGCCGCCATCGGCGCCCGCCGCGGCGGCGTGGTCGACCAGGTGGACGCCACCCGTATCGTTATCCGCGCCACCGAAGATCTCGACCCGGGCAAGTCCGGCGTCGACATCTACCGGCTGATGAAGTTCCAGCGTTCGAACCAGAACACCTGCATCAACCAGCGTCCGCTGGTGCGTGTCGGCGACCGGGTGAACAAGGGCGACATCATCGCGGACGGTCCCTCGACCGAGCTCGGCGATCTGGCGCTCGGCCGCAACGTGCTGGTCGCGTTCATGCCGTGGAACGGCTACAACTACGAGGACTCGATTCTGCTCTCCGAGCGCATCGTGGCCGATGACGTCTTCACCTCGATCCACATCGAGGAGTTTGAGGTCATGGCCCGCGACACCAAGCTCGGACCGGAGGAGATTACGCGCGACATTCCGAACGTCTCGGAAGAAGCGCTGAAGAACCTCGACGAGGCCGGCATCGTCTATATCGGCGCGGAAGTGCAGCCGGGCGACATCCTGGTCGGCAAGATCACGCCGAAGGGCGAAAGCCCGATGACGCCGGAAGAGAAGCTCCTGCGCGCCATCTTCGGCGAAAAGGCCTCGGACGTTCGCGACACCTCCATGCGCATGCCTCCGGGTACCTTCGGCACGGTCGTCGAAGTGCGCGTCTTCAACCGTCACGGCGTGGAGAAGGACGAGCGCGCCATGGCGATCGAGCGCGAGGAGATCGAGCGTCTGGCCAAGGACCGCGACGACGAGCAGGCGATCCTCGACCGCAACGTCTATTCGCGCCTGTCGGACATGCTGGTCGGCAAGGAAGCGATTGCCGGACCGAAGGGCTTCAAGAAGGGCTCGAAGCTGTCGAAGGACACGCTCGACGAGTATCCGCGCTCGCAGTGGTGGCAGTTCGCCGTGGAGAACGAAAAGCTCCAGAGCGAGCTGGAAGCCCTGCGCGGCCAGTACGACGACTCCAAGAAGGCGCTGGAGCAGCGCTTCATGGACAAGGTCGAGAAGGTGCAGCGCGGCGACGAGATGCCTCCGGGCGTCATGAAGATGGTCAAGGTCTTCGTGGCGGTGAAGCGCAAGATGCAGCCGGGCGACAAGATGGCCGGCCGTCACGGCAACAAGGGCGTGGTGTCGCGCATCGTTCCGGTCGAGGACATGCCTTTCCTCGAGGACGGCACGCATGCCGATATCGTGCTCAACCCGCTGGGTGTGCCGAGCCGCATGAATGTCGGCCAGATCCTGGAAACGCATCTGGGCTGGGCCTGCGCCGGCATGGGCAGGAAGATCGGCGAGCTGATCGACGCCTACAAGGCTGGCGGCGACATCAAGCCGCTGCGCAAGACGCTGGAAAGCTTCATGCCTTCCAACGACCGCAACGAGCCGGTCCGCGACTATGACGACGAGAGCATCATTCGCCTGAGCGAGCAGATGCGCCGCGGCGTCTCCATCGCGACTCCGGTGTTCGACGGCGCGCACGAAGCCGACATCAACACCATGCTGCAGCAGGCGGGTCTGCACACCAGCGGTCAGTCGCAGCTTTATGACGGCCGCACCGGCGAGCCGTTCGATCGCAAGGTGACGATGGGCTACATCTATATGCTCAAGCTTCACCACCTGGTGGACGACAAGATCCACGCGCGCTCGATCGGTCCGTACTCGCTCGTCACCCAGCAGCCGCTGGGCGGCAAGGCGCAGTTCGGCGGCCAGCGCTTCGGCGAAATGGAGGTCTGGGCGCTGGAAGCCTACGGCGCCGCTTATACGTTGCAGGAGATGCTGACGGTGAAGTCGGACGACGTTGCCGGACGCACCAAGGTCTACGAGGCGATCGTGCGCGGCGACGATACGTTCGAAGCCGGCATTCCCGAGAGCTTCAACG
Organism: Mesorhizobium sp. WSM3864; assembly: GCF_002294955.1. Lineage (NCBI taxonomy): Bacteria > Pseudomonadati > Pseudomonadota > Alphaproteobacteria > Hyphomicrobiales > Phyllobacteriaceae > Mesorhizobium > Mesorhizobium sp. WSM3864. The sequence continues at coordinate 11,333 of NZ_NSGD01000033.1, read as the reverse complement.
TTCTCGTCAAGGAGATGCGCTCCCTCGGCCTCAATGTCGAACTGGAGAACACCAAGTTCGAAGACGCTCCCGTGCGGCTGCCCGATGCTGCCGAATAGGGGCGCGGCCGAATAAGGGTAATGGCGCGCCGCGAAACGACGCGGCGCGCCGCACAAATTCTCGGCCGGTCAGGCCGGCCAGTCTGCGGGCATTCGGCCCGCGCTCGATGCAAGGGGTTTTCGAGGACCCCGAAAAGGAGAACGGCATGAACCAAGAGGTCATGAATCTCTTCAACCCCCAGGCGCCTGCGCAGGTGTTCGATTCCATCCGGATCTCGCTCGCCAGCCCTGAGAAGATTCTGTCCTGGTCGTTCGGTGAGATCAAAAAGCCGGAGACCATCAACTACCGCACCTTCAAGCCGGAGCGTGACGGTCTGTTCTGCGCGCGCATTTTTGGTCCGATCAAGGACTACGAGTGCCTGTGCGGCAAGTACAAGCGCATGAAGTACAAGGGCGTCATCTGCGAAAAGTGCGGCGTCGAAGTCACGCTGTCGCGCGTCCGCCGCGAGCGCATGGGCCATATCGAGCTCGCCGCCCCCGTCGCCCATATCTGGTTCCTGAAGTCGTTGCCTTCGCGCATCGGCACGCTGCTCGACATGACGCTGAAGGATATCGAGCGCGTCCTCTACTTCGAGAACTACATCGTCACCGAGCCTGGCCTCACCGCGCTGAAGGAGCACCAACTGCTCAGCGAGGAAGAGTACATGCTCGCCGTCGACGAGTATGGCGAGGACTCTTTCACCGCCATGATCGGCGCCGAGGCCATCCATGACCTGTTGGCCGGCATGGATCTGGAGAAGATCGCCGGCGATCTGCGCTCGGAGCTGGCTTCGACCTCGTCCGAGCTCAAGCAGAAGAAGCTTCTGAAGCGGCTCAAGGTCGTCGAGAACTTCATGGAATCCGGCAACCGTCCGGAATGGATGATCATGAAGGTCGTCCCGGTGATCCCGCCGGACCTGCGCCCGCTGGTCCCGCTGGACGGCGGCCGCTTCGCCACGTCCGACCTCAACGACCTCTATCGCCGCGTCATCAACCGCAACAATCGTTTGAAGCGGCTGATCGAGCTGCGCGCGCCCGGCATCATCGTGCGCAATGAAAAGCGCATGCTGCAGGAGGCCGTCGACGCGCTGTTCGACAACGGCCGCCGCGGCCGCGTCATCACCGGCGCCAACAAGCGTCCGCTGAAGTCGCTGTCCGACATGCTCAAGGGCAAGCAGGGTCGGTTCCGCCAGAACCTGCTCGGCAAGCGTGTCGACTATTCTGGCCGCTCGGTCATTGTGACCGGTCCGGAACTCAAGCTGCATCAGTGCGGCCTGCCGAAGAAGATGGCGCTGGAGCTGTTCAAGCCCTTCATCTACGCCCGCCTCGATGCCAAGGGTTTCTCCTCGACCGTCAAGCAGGCGAAGAAGCTGGTCGAGAAGGAGCGTCCGGAGGTCTGGGATATCCTCGACGAGGTCATCCGCGAGCATCCGGTGCTCTTGAACCGCGCGCCGACGCTGCACCGCCTCGGCATCCAGGCGTTCGAGCCGATCCTGATCGAAGGCAAGGCGATCCAGCTGCATCCGCTGGTCTGCACGGCCTTCAATGCCGACTTCGACGGCGACCAGATGGCGGTCCATGTGCCGCTGTCCCTGGAAGCGCAGCTCGAAGCGCGCGTGCTGATGATGTCGACCAACAACATCCTGCACCCGGCCTCCGGCGCGCCGATCATCGTGCCGTCGCAGGACATGGTTCTCGGTCTCTACTATCTGTCGATCGTCAACCAGAACGAGCCGGGCGAAGGCATGGTGTTCGCCGACATGGGCGAGCTCCAGCATGCGCTGGAGACCAAGGCGGTGACCCTGCACGCCAAGATCAAGGGCCGCTTCCGCACCGTCGATGCCGAAGGCAAGACGGTGTCGAAGATCTATGAAACCACGCCCGGCCGCATGATCATCGGCGAGCTTCTGCCGAAGAACGTCAACGTGCCGTACGACATCGCCAACCAGGAGATGACCAAGAAGAACATCTCCAAGATGATCGACACCGTCTACCGCCACTGCGGCCAGAAGGAGACGGTCATCTTCTGCGACCGCATCATGGCTCTCGGCTTCGCGCATGCCTGCCGCGCCGGCATTTCGTTCGGCAAGGACGACATGGTGATTCCGGACACCAAGCTGAAGCTGGTCTCCGATACCGAGGCTTTGGCCAAGGAGTACGAGCAGCAGTACAATGACGGCCTGATCACGCAGGGCGAGAAGTACAACAAGGTGGTCGACGCCTGGGCCAAGTGCTCGGAGAAGGTCGCCGACGAGATGATGGCCCGCATCAAGGCCGTCGAGTTCGAGGAAAACGGCCGTCAGAAGCCGATGAACTCGATCTATATGATGTCGCATTCGGGTGCGCGCGGTTCGCCTACCCAGATGCGCCAGCTCGCCGGCATGCGCGGCCTGATGGCCAAGCCTTCGGGCGAGATCATCGAGACGCCGATCATCTCGAACTTCAAGGAAGGCCTCACCGTGCTCGAGTACTTCAACTCGACCCACGGCGCCCGCAAGGGTCTGGCCGACACCGCCTTGAAGACGGCGAACTCGGGGTACCTGACCCGCCGTCTGGTCGACGTGGCGCAGGACTGCATCGTGAATTCGCTGGATTGCGGCACCGACAAGGGCCTCACCATGCAGCCGATCGTCGATGCCGGCCAGATCGTCGCCTCGGTCGGTCAGCGCGTGCTCGGCCGCACGGCGCTCGACGACATCAACCACCCGGTCTCCGGCGAAGTGCTGGTCAAGGCCGGCAAGCTGATGGACGAGCGTGACGTGGAGCAGATCGAGAAGGCCGGCGTCCAGTCGGTCCGCATCCGCTCGGCGCTGACCTGCGAGGTCAGGACCGGAGTCTGCGCGGTCTGCTACGGTCGCGATCTTGCCCGCGGCACGCCCGTCAACCAGGGCGAGGCCGTCGGCGTCATCGCAGCGCAGTCGATCGGCGAGCCGGGCACCCAGCTCACCATGCGCACCTTCCACATGGGCGGCACCGCGCAGGTGGTGGATTCTTCGTTCCTCGAAGCCTCCTATGAGGGCAAGGTCGAGATCCGCAATCGCAACGTGGTGCGCAACTCCGAAGGCCAGCAGATGGTGATGGGCCGCAACATGGCGGTTCTGATCCTCGACGAGGCCGGCAAGGAACGCGCCACGCACCGCGTCGCCTACGGCTCGCGCATTTTCGTGGATGACGGCGACAAGGTGAAGCGCGGGCAGCGCATCGCCGAGTGGGATCCTTACACCCGGCCGATCCTCACCGAAATTGAGGGCAAGGTGGCGTTCGAGGATCTGGTCGACGGCATCTCCGTGCAGGAGACGGCCGACGAGTCGACCGGCATCACCAAGCGTGAGGTCATCGACTGGCGTTCGACGCCGCGCGGCAGCGACCTGAAGCCGGCGATCGTCGTGCAGGACGCCAAGGGCAAGGTGGGCAAGCTGTCGAAGGGCGGCGATGCACGCTTCCTGCTCTCGGTCGAGGCCATTCTCTCGGTCGAGCCGGGCGCGCATGTCCGTCCGGGCGACGTGCTTGCGCGTATCCCGATGGAAAGCGCCAAGACCAAGGACATCACCGGCGGTCTGCCGCGGGTGGCCGAACTGTTCGAGGCTCGCCGTCCGAAGGATCACGCCATCATCGCCGAGATCGATGGCACGGTCCGCTTCGGCCGCGACTACAAGAACAAGCGCCGCATCATCATCGAGCCGCACGACTCGACGCTGGAGCCGGTCGAGTACCTGATCCCCAAGGGCAAGCCGTTCCATCTGCAGGACGGCGACGTCATCGAGAAGGGCGACTACATCCTCGACGGCAACCCGGCGCCGCACGACATCCTGGCGATCAAGGGCGTGGAGGCGCTTGCGTCCTACCTCGTCAACGAAATCCAGGAGGTCTACCGCCTGCAGGGCGTGTCGATCAACGACAAGCACATCGAGGTGATCGTTCGCCAGATGCTGCAGAAGGTCGAGATCACCACGCAGGGCGACTCGACCTACATTCCGGGCGACCACGTCGACGTGATCGAGCTGGAAGAGGTCAACGAGCGGTTGATCGAGGACGGCAAGAAGCCGGCCGAAGGTCAGCCGGTGCTGCTCGGCATCACCAAGGCCTCGCTGCAGACGCCGTCCTTCATCTCGGCCGCGTCCTTCCAGGAGACGACCAGGGTGCTGACGGAAGCCGCGGTCGCCGGTAAGACCGACATGCTGCAGGGTCTGAAGGAGAACGTCATCGTCGGCCGCTTGATCCCGGCCGGTACGGGCGGCACGATGAGCCAAATAAGGCGCATCGCCACCTCGCGCGACGAGCTCATCATCGACGAGCGCCGCAAGGCCTCCGGTGTCGAGGTCGCCGAGCCGATGCTGACCAACATGGTCAACGCCGCGCAGTAAGCGCGGATGCAATGAGAGAAAGAAAAGGGGCCCGCGTGGCCCCTTTTTTCATTCGGGTTATGAACGAGGAAAAACCATGAGCGCCAGGACCTGGACAGCTGTCGACGACTACATCGTCTCCTCTCTTTTCGATGCGGATCCCGCGCTAGACGCGGTGCTTGCGGCGAACCGCGAGCAGGGCCTGCCGGCGATCGACGTCTCGGCCGCGCAGGGCAAATTGCTTTCGCTTCTGGTGCGGATTCGCGGCGCAAGGAAGGTGCTCGAGATCGGCACGCTCGGTGGTTACTCGACCATCTGGATGGCAAGGGGCCTGCCTGCCGATGGCAGAGTAGTGACGCTGGAGCTTGAGCCGCACCGTGCCAGGGTCGCGCGCTCGAACTTCGAGCGGGCAGGGGTTTCCGACAAGGTGGATCTGCGGCTCGGGCCAGCTCTTCAATCGCTAGCAGCCTTGGTCAGCGAAAATACCGGTCCGTTCGACCTGATCTTCATCGACGCCGACAAGCCGAACAACCCGAATTATCTCAGCTGGGCCATGCGGCTGTCGCGCTCCGGAACGGTGATAGTCTGCGACAATGTCATCCGCGACGGCGCCGTGCTGAAGGATGACGGCCGCGACGAATACGTCGCCGGTGCCCGAGCAGCGCTCTCATTCATCGGGCAGGAGAAGCGGCTGGACGGCACCGCCATCCAGACCGTCGGCGCCAAGGGCTATGACGGATTTGCGATAGCGATCGTCGATTGAACATATGGGCGGCCAGCGCATTGCAATTTGATACGAGAAACCGCTAAGCTTTTTTTGGTCCGACTGGAATTGGTCATGGTCACTTTCCAAAGCCATCAAGAGTTGTGGCCATTGCGCTCTAAGTCAAATGGCAAGACCGGATACATCGATCGCAATGGCGATTGGGCCATCAAGCCAACATTTGACAAGGCTACCTATTTCCACAGCTGCAGAGCCGGCGCACTTCTGGGCGATCGCTGGGGAGTTCTGAACAAGCAAGGCGATTGGTTGGCTGCTCCGAGGGCAACAAACGCGCTGAACACGTACGGGGAAGGCCCGGTGCGTGCGCAGGTGGCTGGAAAATGGGGCCTTATCGACGATGCGGGAAACTGGATCATCAAGCCGCAGTTCTCGTCCATGTCATGGTTTTCGTCAGGCCTCTGCAGCGTCATTCTTGAGGGAAGGTACGGCTGCGTAAATTTTGCCGGGAATTGGGTCATTCCGCCCGTCTACGGGATGATCGGCGCGTTCTATGGCGGCGAGGCAATCGCAAAACTCTCAAACGGCCTCTTTGGCTGCCTCGACGCCAGCGGTAGCTGGAATGTTCCGCCGGCCTTCAGAAGCCTTTCAGTACGTGATCCTGTGAGCGGGCTTGCCGCTGCCGGCGTCATGACTGATACCCGGGGATATCTTGAAGGCTATATCGACCAAGATGCGAAATGGGCTATCGAGCCAAAGTTTCATCGCGCGGGGCGCTTCTCCGAAGGATTTGCGTGTGCACAACGGGGCGACCCCGGCGATGACATCATTCTCGAACACGAACGATGGGGTTTTATTGACAGTACGGGCGCGTGGATCATAGAGCCGGGTTCCAAGGCGCGCTCCAGTGCTCCGCAGGCGTGGCTCCCGTCGAGTACCACGATCGATTTGGCTTCCTGAATATGCAAGGCGTGTGGGTGTTTGAGCCGGTTCTCGACGTCGCCTGGCCGCTATTCAATGGTCTTGCCGAGGCCAAGCTCAATGGGAAGTATGGTTTCCTCGATCGTTCGATGAACTGGATCATCAAACCAATTTACGACAAGGCTGAAGACTTCGGAGACCTGATTCATGTCGAACTCGGCGGCCATGAAATGTACATCGATCGACTTGGCAGCAACCTGAATGGCTCCGCAGCCTGACGCCGATCGTTAGTGGTTCAATCGAAGAAAGGCTCGACCACATTGCGCTTGCCGAGCATGAAGGCGTCGGCGACGTGCTGGAGCGGGGCCAGGTCGACGTCGCAGATGCCGGCGCGGACAATCTCGGCGAAACGCTTGTAGAGCATCGGATATTCGGCTTCCGGCTCGTCATGGATGATCTTGCCGTCGACGGCGAGCTTTGCGCCGCCGCCCGAAAGCACCATCTTGCCCTTGTCGGTCTCGGCCAGGATGTCCCAGCTCTGCGGACCGGTCTGTAGCCAGTCGAGCTCCATCGTCACCGGGAGCCCGTTCGAGGTGCGGAAGGTGACATGCGCCGCGACCGGCGAGGCGCGGTTCTCGGGGAAGTCGAGCACGGCCGAGGTGATGAACATCGGCGGCAGGATGTGGGTGGCGATCGATAGCGCGTTGATGCCGGGATCAAATACGCCGAAACCGCCCGGCGCCCAGATCCATTCCTGGTTCGGGTGCCAACGGCGCACGTCTTCCTTCCAGTTGATCGCGGCCGAGTCGATTCTGGCCGAAGCCAGGAAGGCGCGCGCGGCCTCGACCGCCGGCGCGTAGCGCGAATGCCAGCTGGCAAAAAGCGAAACGCCTTTCTTCGCGGCAATCGCCTTCAGGTGCTCGACCTCGCTGACGGTGGCACCCGGCGGCTTCTCCATGAAGACGTGCTTCCCGGCCTCGAGCGCGGTGCGCGCGGCGTCATGGCGGAACTGCGGCGGCATGCAGAGCGAGACGGCTTCCACGTTCGGCTCGGCCTCGAGCATCGCCTCGATCGTCGGATAGTTCGGGATGCCGTCCACCTTGCCGTGGCGGCTGGCGGCGGCCGCAAGCCGATAACTGCTGTCCTTGGCCAGTGCCGGAAGATGCTGGTCGCGGACGATCTTTCCCACGCCGACGATACCGATCCTGATGGGGTTGCTGGTCATTGGGACTCCGAGGGATGGAAGAAGTAGGTGTTCTTAGGCACGACAACGGTGCCCGGCAAGCCTGGACGAAATCGCAATCTCGCGATCCCTCACGGGATCAGCTCGGCTCGTCGAAGGTAACGATCGAGACTTCGCCCTCCAGCGCGCCCTGATAGGCGGACAGATGCGGCTCTTCGTCGGGGGTGCCTTCCATGTCGCCGATCTGGTCGAGCTCGGCTTCGGCGAATCCTTCGGCGGCGAGCGATTCGAGCGCGCGGCGGACGGCAGAATCATCGTCGGGCGCGACCAGCATCACATGCACGCCTTCCGGCTTGCCGCCTTTTCGCCGCCACACCCGGCCGGTGATGATGGTGACCGGGCGCTCCTCGTTGTCGTTCACGGGCTGATTCCTCCGGAAGCGGGGAGTTTTGCCATTCATGCCGCCTTATTTGCACGAAGCCGGCCGAGATGACAGGCGAAAGCCGGTCACTTTCTTCCTCGCTCTTGAAAAAAGACGCAAGAAAATTACATGCGTTTTCCGCATGGCTGCCAAGCTCCGGATCGGGCGCAATATTTGCCGTTCCGGGGTTGACGGATAGGGGGCTTGCGAGTAGAAGCCGCCACGTCAGAACCGATGTGAGACTTGCTTTTCCGAGGCGACGCGCCTTGGAGTTTGCCTCAAACAGGGTTCGTTTTACGAGCGAAAAGACATCTCCGGCGCGCATGAAGCGGCTTCCGCTTCCTCTGCAATTTGTTCGGGCAGGACCGCGAGGCGCGGTGTGTTGCCCGAATTCGCGTATGGACATGACGCTTTGAGCGGCCCTGACAGGGCAAGACACGGAATTGAGAGACAAGAGGGTTTAATGCCTACCGTCAACCAGCTGATCCGCAAGCCGCGCTTGGCGCCGGTGAAGCGCAACAAGGTCCCGGCCATGCAGCAGAACCCGCAGAAGCGGGGCGTCTGCACGCGCGTCTACACGACGACGCCGAAGAAGCCGAACTCGGCGCTGCGCAAGGTGGCCAAGATCCGTCTGACCAATGGTTTCGAAGTGATCGGCTACATCCCGGGCGAAGGCCATAACCTTCAGGAGCACTCGGTGGTCATGATCCGTGGCGGCCGCGTCAAGGATCTGCCGGGCGTCCGCTATCACATCATCCGCGGCGTGCTCGACACGCAGGGTGTGAAGAACCGCAAGCAGCGCCGTTCGAAATACGGTGCCAAGCGTCCGAAGTAAGGGTTTCCGGCTTCGGCGCTCTTTTTGACTGCGCCGTGCCACGAGATTGAGAGACAAGAGCCATGTCCCGTCGTCACAGTGCAGAAAAGCGTGAGATCAATCCGGACCCCAAGTTCGGCGATCTGGTCGTCACCAAGTTCATGAACGCCGTCATGTATGACGGCAAGAAGTCGGTCGCCGAGACCATCGTCTACGGCGCGCTGGACCAGGTCCAGGCCAAGACCAAGCAGGAGCCGGTCGCTGTCTTCCACCAGGCGCTCGACAATGTCGCGCCGCATGTGGAAGTGCGTTCGCGTCGCGTCGGCGGCGCCACCTACCAGGTTCCGGTGGACGTGCGCCCCGAGCGCCGCCAGGCGCTGGCCATCCGCTGGCTGATCGCCGCCGCACGCAACCGCAACGAGACTACGATGGTCGACCGCCTCTCGGGCGAGCTGATGGACGCGGCCAACAACCGCGGCACGGCCGTCAAGAAGCGTGAAGACACCCACAAGATGGCGGAAGCCAACCGCGCCTTCGCGCACTACCGCTGGTAAAGCGCGAACGAGACTGAGAGGCACCTCCCATGGCCCGCGAATACAAAATCGAAGACTACCGCAATTTCGGTATCATGGCGCATATCGACGCCGGCAAGACGACGACGACCGAGCGCGTCCTGTACTACACGGGCAAGTCGCACAAGATCGGCGAAGTCCATGACGGCGCTGCCACCATGGACTGGATGGAGCAGGAGCAGGAACGCGGCATCACCATCACCTCGGCCGCGACCACGACCTTCTGGAAGGGTCGTGACGGCAAGATGCGCCGCTTCAACATCATCGACACTCCCGGACACGTCGACTTCACCATCGAGGTCGAGCGCTCGCTGCGCGTGCTCGACGGCGCCATCGCGCTGCTCGATGCCAACGCCGGCGTCGAGCCGCAGACCGAGACCGTGTGGCGCCAGGCCGACAAGTACCACGTGCCGCGCATGATCTTCTGCAACAAGATGGACAAGATCGGCGCCGACTTCTACCGCTCGGTGGAAATGATCGGCTCGCGCCTCGGCGCGCAGGCCGTTGTCATGCAGCTGCCGATCGGCGCCGAGACCGAGTTCAAGGGCGTCGTCGACCTCGTCGAAATGAACGCGCTGGTCTGGCGCGACGAGACACTGGGCGCTGCCTGGGACGTCGTCGAGATCCCGGCCGACCTCAAGGACAAGGCCGCTCAGTATCGCGAGAAGATGATCGAGGCCGCCGTCGAGATGGACGAGACCGCGCTCGAGAATTACCTCGAAGGCAACATGCCGTCGAACGACGAGATCCGTGCGCTGATCCGCAAGGGCACCATCGCGGTCAAGTTCTTCCCGATGTTCTGCGGCTCGGCCTTCAAGAACAAGGGCGTGCAGCCGCTGCTGGACGCCGTTGTCGAATACCTGCCGTCGCCGATCGACGTGCCGGCCATCAAGGGTGTCGACGCCAAGACCGACGCCGAGATCGAGCGTCATGCCGACGACAACGAGCCGCTGTCGATGCTGGCGTTCAAGATCATGAACGACCCGTTCGTCGGCTCGCTGACCTTCGCTCGCATCTACTCGGGCAAGCTCACCAAGGGCACCTCGCTCGACAACACCGTGAAGGGCAAGAAGGAGCGCATCGGCCGCATGTTGCAGATGCATGCGAATTCGCGCGCCGATATCGAGGAAGCCTATGCCGGCGACATCGTCGCGCTGGCCGGCCTCAAGGACACGACGACCGGCGACACGCTCTGCGATCCGCTGCATCCGGTCATCCTCGAGCGCATGGAATTCCCCGATCCGGTCATCCAGATCGCCATCGAGCCGAAGACCAAGAACGACCAGGAAAAGATGGGCCTCGCGCTGCATCGCCTGGCGGCAGAGGATCCGTCCTTCCGCGTCAAGACCGACGAGGAAAGCGGTCAGACCATCATCGCCGGCATGGGCGAGCTGCATCTCGACATCATCGTCGACCGCATGCGCCGCGAGTTCAAGGTGGAAGCCAATGTCGGCGCTCCGCAGGTGGCCTATCGCGAGACGATCACCCGGACCCACGAGCAGGACTACACGCACAAGAAGCAGACGGGCGGCACCGGCCAGTTCGCTCGCGTCAAGATCGTGTTCGAGCCGAACACCGAGAGCGAAGAGTTCCTGTTCGAGTCCAAGATCGTCGGCGGTGCGGTGCCGAAGGAATACATCCCCGGCGTCGAGAAGGGCATCCAGAGCGTCATGGGTTCCGGCCCGTTTGCTGGTTTCCCGATGATCGGTGTCAAGGCGACGCTGATCGACGGCGCCTTCCACGACGTCGACTCCTCGGTGCTGGCGTTCGAAATTGCCTCCCGCGCTTGCTTCAAGGAAGCGGCCCCGAGGCTCGGCGTGCAGCTGCTGGAGCCGATCATGAAGGTCGAGGTCGTGACGCCGGAAGACTATGTCGGCGGCGTTATCGGTGACCTCAACGGCCGTCGCGGCCAGATCCAAGGCCAGGAAGCCCGTGGCGTGGCAGTCGTCATCAACGCGATGGTGCCTTTGGCCAACATGTTCAAGTACGTCGACAATCTGCGTTCGATGTCGCAGGGCCGCGCCCAGTACACGATGCAGTTCGACCACTATGAGCCGGTCCCTACGGCGGTGGCCCAGGAAGTCCAGAAAAAGTACGCGTGAGAATGCCTGTGCCACCGGAACCGCGGCTCTTACGCGTTTCCGGTTCGGCTGGAGCGAATATCAATTTCCCCGAGCGGGATGAGTAAAGACGGAGAAATACAGTGGCAAAAGGTAAATTCGAGCGCACCAAGCCGCATGTGAACATTGGCACGATCGGCCACGTCGATCATGGCAAGACG
>NZ_NSGD01000032.1:0-27382 GCF_002294955.1 Mesorhizobium sp. WSM3864 | reverse complement strand
GGCTCTCTTGAATTTCACAGAGGGCAGAGTGAGAAGCGAACTTCTCGGCCGCCAGCGGCGCGCCGCCCTCGTTGGTGGGGCGTATATAGTCGGGGGTTACTCGAACCGTCAACACCGATTTCGAACTTTTTTGAATTTTTTGCGACAAATTTTTCGACGGCTATGTTTCGCCAGCCAACCGCACCTGCGGCACGCCCGCAGCCACCCGCACCAAGCCCTATTGCCGCCGCATTGCGGTCGGACACCGGACATACAAGCAAGGCGCCCGCGTACGCGTGAGAGCCTCGACCGCAGACGACAGGAGCCGCGTTTCTAAGAGACGTGTGATTGGGGATATCGGCCCCGGCTTGCCGCTTCGTTTGACTTCACTGGCTGCGACAGGCAAATGTCATGGCCGCAACGAACAACGACAAGCCGTTTCGCCCGGGGAAGAAGCAGCCTTTCTGGATGCCAGACACGGAAGATGTCATAGCCGAACTCGGCAACGAGCCGCCGCTGATCGCGGACGGCCGCAGCGGTCCGCCTGACCGCCGCGAGGTTTCGGCACGTTGGCTTTCGGGCACGTTCCTGACCGGGGTGACCTCGAGCGTGCTGATGGGCGTGGCCTTGTTCGCAGCCCTTGACGGTCGCCAGCAGCTGGCGACGCCGCCTGAAATCGCCGAGCTCATCAACCTCGCCAGCGGCGGCGACGATTCCGGCGAGCAGGCCAAGACGACCAGGCTGGTCGCGCCGCGCCAGATCGCCAGGGCCAAGGACCGCCGGCGCATGGAAGTATCGATGGTCACCAAGGTCGGCGACCGCGACGTTATCCACACCATGCCGTTCGTGCAGATCAAGATGGCGCTTGCGGCGGGTCACACCACCAGCCGTCCCTACCCGCCATTCGACCCGATGCAGGTCTTCGGCGACGACGGCGACGACAACGCTCAGCCGGCTTCCGCCACGGCGGTCGCCGGCCAGATCTATGGCGCCAAGGTCGAAAGCGAGATGAGCCTGAAGACGGTCGACTTCCCGATCGAGACGGCATCCTTCGACGAAAAGAGCGACCTCTCCGCCGATGAGGTGGAAAAGGTGGTGCGCGAAGCCGGCAACGGCCTGAGCGACGGCGCCGTTCAGGTTGCGGCGCTTCATTATGTCGACCCGCAGCGCTTCGGCGACGCCTTCGCCGAGAGCATGGCGGGTTCCTACGACGTCAAGATCACGCCGGAGAACGTCTCGGTGGCGCCGCGCGCCACGCCGGACGACCAGACGCCGGCCTTCGCCGAGGAAATCATCCCTTTCACCGAGGACACTGATATCACTGAGGCCTTCGCTGATTCGGGCTACACCGGCGATGACGCCACCGGCATGTCGGAAGCGATCGGCAAGCTCTTGAACGCGACGGCGCTCAAGGCCGGAACGGTGCTGCGCGTCGGTCTGGAGGTGCGCGGCGACGTCGCCAAGGTAGTCCGCACCAGCGTTTACGACCGCACCACGCATATCGTGACCATCGCGCTCGACGATCGCGGACAGTTTGTGCCGGCGCAGGAGCCGGAGCCTAGTCCCGAATTGCTGACGGCGTTCGACGATTCGCAGCCGGTGGTGGTGCGCGGCAACCTGCCCAACGTCTATGACGGCATCTATCGAGCCGCCTATTCTTATGGCATGTCGAAATCGATGACCCAGAAGCTGATCAAGCTTCTTGCCTCGGACGTCGACTTCCAGTCGCGGCTTTCGCCGTCGGACCGTCTCGAGGTCCTGTTCTCGCAGCCCGACGGCGACGACCAGACCTCCGACAATTCGGAGCTTCTCTACGTCTCAGCCACCTTCGGCGGCCAGACGCGCAATTTCTATCGCTTCCAGATGCAGGACGGCGGCACCGACTATTTCGACGAGAACGGGTCGAGCGCCGAGCAATTCCTGCTGCGCAATCCGCTGCCCGCCGGCAAGTTCCGCTCCGGTTTCGGCGCTCGCCGGCACCCGATTCTGGGATATGTGCGCATGCACACCGGCGTCGATTGGGCCGCGCCCATCGGCACGCCGATCATCGCCGCCGGCAACGGTGTTGTCGAAAAGGTCGGCTGGGCCGGTGGCTACGGCAAGCAGATCATCATCCGCCACGCCAATGGCTACGAGACCTCCTACAATCACCAGAGCGCTTTCGCCAAAGGGATCGAGCCGGGCGTGCGCGTGCGTCAGGGCCAGGTCATCGGCTATCTCGGCCAAACCGGCCTCGCCACCGGCCCGCACCTCCACTACGAGCTGATCGTCAACGGCACCAAGGTCGACCCGATGCGCGTCCGCCTGCCGGTCGGCAAGGTGCTGAAGGGCGACGATCTCGTCGCCTTCAAGCGCGAGCGCGAGCGCATCGACGACCTGCTCAAGCAGGAAGACGGAAATTCGCTGAAGGTTGCCAGCGCCAAGACCGATTCGCAGCTTCCCAACTAATCCGGCGAATCGCCCGTCTGCCGCGGCCAGGGCAGCGCCTGTCCGGGCACGGTGAACCAGGCGATGATCGACGATAGCAGGCAAAGCAGCGTCGTGACGGCGGCAACAGCGGCAAAGGCCGAATCGCTTGCCGCAATCCTCAACGCGTCGAGATTGGCCGCGAGCCCGGACGCCGGCGGTTCGCCGAAACCGGGCATGCCGGCGGGGCTGCCGGTCGATCGCGCATAGACGAAAGCCGCGAGCGAGCCCATCGCCGCCACCGCGATCAGGCCGCCGATGCGCGAGACGGCATTGTTGATGCCGGATGCCGCGCCCGTGTCCTTGTCCTCGACGGAGGTCATGATCGCCGTCGACAGCGGCGACACGACGAGCGCCATGCCGAGCCCCATCACCGCCATCAGCGGAAAGGTCCCGGTCCAGAAATTGTGGATCCCGGCATGGGCGAGCAGGGCCATGCCGGCAAAGGCGATGGCGACGACCAAGCTGCCGGCGGCGATCGGCAGGCGCGGGCCGATCTTGTCGGACCACTGGCCGACCGGCCCCGACAGCAGCGCGATCAATGCCGACAGCGGCAGGAAGATGAAGCCGACCTCGGCCGAACTCAGTCCCCAGCCCGCGATCAGAACCATGGGCAGGTAGAACAGGTTCGCCGACAGCGCGAAATAGAGGAAGAAGGTCGCGAGATTGGCGCCGGCGAAGGCCCCGATGCGAAACAGGCCGAGATCGATCATCGGCTCGCGCTGCCAGCGCTCATAGAGAATGAAAATGAAAAGCAGGACGACGCCGGCGACGATCGCCGGCCCGGCCATTATCCCGCCGCCCTCGGCGTTCATCGCCGTCAGCCCATAGGCCAGCGCCCCGAAGGCGAGCGTGGCGAGCGCGGCGCCCCCGAGGTCGAGGCTGCGCTTTTCGGTCGGCTGGTCCGCCGGTATCTTGGCGAGCAGCAGATAGATCGAAACCAGTCCGAGCGGCAGGTTGACGGCAAAGATCGCGCGCCAGACGCCGTTGCCGAAAGTCGACAGCACGAACCCGCCGAGCACCGGCCCGAGCGCCGTCGTCATCGCCGAGGCCGCGGCCCAGATGCCGATCGCCCGGCCGCGCTCCTTTTTCGGATAGGCCTTGGCGATGATGGCGAGGCTGCCCGGAACCATAATGGCGGCGCCAATGCCCTGGATGGCGCGGAACGCGATCAGCACCGCCGGATTGGGCGCCAGGGCGCAGGCGAGCGATGCTGCGATGAAGAGCGCTATGCCGGTCACGAATGCGCGCCTTAGGCCGAATCGGTCGCCGGCGGCACCACCGGCCAGAATCAGCGCCGAAAGCGTCAGCGCATAGGCGTTGGAGATCCATTGCGCTTCCGCCAGGCTGGCGCCGAGATCGACGCGCAAGGCCGGCATGGCGATTGCCAGGATCGAACCGTCTATGAAGCCGAGCGCCGAGGCCAGGATTGCCGCGACCAGTACGAACTTGCGCTGCGTCTGCGGGCAAAAGGTGTCGTTCGCGCGCGTCGCGGTCGAAAGCGAATCGGCTGTGGCTTCACTCGAGGAAGGCATGAAAACCTGCTTAGCTCTCCGGCGTATCGGTAACAACGAGCCAGAAGATTGCAGTTCTGAAACCAGTTTGGTCTGACGGCATGGCCAGGAAGGTAGCCATCGTAAATGCAAACGAGCCGTCGCGTGCTAGGTTCCCGCCGGTCATTCCAGAAGGGGGAGAGCCAGCCTATGCCTCATCACCCGCTGCTCAGCGCGGGTTCATCCTGGTGATGCAGCGGATCTATGCAACCGCCCTGCGCGGCTCATTGCTGCGCAAAATCATCGATTGATGACCCGCCGACGAACTCGACGGTCACGCCCGGCGACACCAGCTTGGCGAGCTCTCGCGCATCCCAGTTGGTCAGGCGCACGCAGCCGTGGCTTTCGGTCTTGCCGATCTTGGAAGGATCGGGCGTGCCGTGGATGCCGTAGGTCGGCTTGTCCAGTGCGATCCAGACCGAGCCGACCGGACCGTTCGGCCCCGGCGGGATGGTCAGGATCTTGTCGTTCTGGCCCTGCTTGAAATTGATGCTGGGATTATAGGTGTAATTGGGATCGAGCGCGATGCGCGACACGGTGTGGATGCCGGTGGGCGACGGCGTGTCGGCCGAACCGATGGTGGCCGGATAGGCCGCGACCAGCTTGCCGCCCGCGTCATAAGCGAAAACCTCCTTCTTGTCCTTGTCGGCGACGATGCGGGCAACCGGCGTCGACACCAACTGGCCGAAATTGGCGACCTTGACGATGGTCCCGGGACGGTTGAAGTCGAGGCCTTTGTTGATCGACTTCAGATAGCCTTCGTCCATGTGGAAGCGCTCGGCGAGCGCCTCGGTGACCGAGGTGTAACCCATGCGGTCGAGCTTGGCCTTCTGGCTGTAATCTTCCGGGATCGAGGCGACATAGGGTCCGGCCACGTCCTCGGGCGTGATCGTGTAGGAGGCGAAGGCGTCGCCCCCCGACTGGGCGAGCGCCGCCTTGATGGCGGCCGAGTCGGTCGATTTCAGATTGCTGCCGGTGATCTGGTTGTAGGCGGCCAGGGCCTTGTCGACATTCGAGCCGAAGCGGCCGTCGATGACTCCCGGCGAGGCGCCGGCGCGGTCGAGCAGCACTTGGAGTTCGGCCACGTCCTGGCGCACGCCGAGCGAAAGCGACGGATCGACGGTGGCCTTGCCGCCCGTGTCCGGCGGCAGCGCGGCCTGGGTCTCCGGATTGACTTGCAGCACGTCCCCCTGCCCAGGGTGCGGTTCGATCGATGCTTCGTTCAGCGGCTCGCGCTTGATGGTGTCGGACTTTGGCGCCTCCGGATAGGTTGTGGTATACCCTTCGTCGTTCGGCGCCGGCGGATAGGCCTCGACGGAATTGCCGCTGTTGGAATCGTAGTCGTCGACCGGCGGCGGGATATACCGGCCGTTCTCGTCCAGCTGCCTGCGGCGGAAGCGGGCCATGTCGTCGGGATCGTCAAGATAATAGCGGTCGTCGTCCTCGACGGGCGCACGCCCGAGTTCCTGCATCCGCAGCTGACGGCGCAGCGCCCGGCGATCGAGCCTGGTCTGCGGCGGCTGGATGGCAATAACCTTTCCGGTATCGGCATCGACAAGCACCCGGTTGCCCCTGGCATCGTAGTAGATGTCGATATTGCCGTCCTGGGCGAGCAGGAGCGCGCCGTGCTGAGCGGGCCGAACCGTCTTCTGCGCGCCTTCCAGACTCGGCGCTGCGAGCGCGCCGGAAGCCGCCAGCCCGGCCGCGAGTGCCGAAAGGGAAAAGATCGTGCGCAGCATGTGGGTCAGGCTCTCCGGTCGGCTCGGTCTTGCTGGGCGAACCCTTCGCCAGCAAACCAGTTACCAAAACTAAGGCTCCAATATGAACCGGGCATGAAGATGGCGGATTTCCGGCGTTCCCAACCGAATGTCAGTGCAGCCCCAATTCGCTGCGCGCCAGTTTCGTCAGCTTCAGCACGACCAGGCGGTGGCTTTCGCGCAGGTAGTCCTTCAGCGCGGCATCATCCACGCTTTGGCTTGTCTGGCGCTGGATCCATTTCATGCCGCGCGACGCGAAATAGGGCGCGGGCCGACAGCCCGGCTGTTCCTTCAGCACGTCAAAGGCCATGTCGGAGCATTTGAAGGTAACGAAGACCTCGCCCTCCCGGTCGTGGCCGCCGATCGCGAACACCTTGCCGCCGACCTTCCAGACGTGAGCCCCGCCCCACTGCACGACGTGGGTCGTGGCGGGCAGCGTGGCGCAGAAGCCGTTATAGTCCTCGAGCTTCATTGGAATCGGCCCTCCGGGACCCGCAATCAAGCCCGGTTCTGCAGCAGGGCGCTGTGGAAAAGCAAGAGCGCGCCGCCCCTGCCGGATGCGACGCGCTCCTCGTATCCTTGTTTGCGCAATTCGGACGGAAAACCGCCAAGCGCTTTTCCTGGAATGGCTCCGGTCACATGCCCCGGCTCGACTCAGGCGGCGGCTTCAGCCGCCACCACCGTCGGCCTCGAACGGAAGTTCAGGCGATCGGAACCGGCGGTGACCTTGACGGTCGAGCCGTCGAGGATTTCGCCGAGCAGGATCTTCTCCGCCAGCGGATCCTGCAGTTCCTTCTGCATCACCCGCTTCAGCGGCCTGGCGCCATAGGCCGGATCGTAGCCCTTGCCGGCCAGCCACTCGATCGCATCGTGATCGAGCGACAGCGTGATCTTGCGATCGACAAGCAGGTTCTCCAGCCGCTTGAGCTGAATCTCGACGATGCGATCCATATCCTGGCGGCGCAGCCGGTGGAACAGGATCACCTCGTCGACGCGGTTGAGGAATTCCGGACGGAACGAGGCTCTCACCACGCCCATCACCTCGTCGCGCACGGCATCGACGTCCTGGTCATCGCGGAGATTGACCAGATATTCGGCGCCGAGATTGGAGGTCATGATGATCAGCGTGTTGCGGAAGTCGACCGTGCGGCCCTGACCATCGGTCAACCGGCCGTCGTCGAGCACCTGGAGCAGCACGTTGAACACGTCCGGATGCGCCTTCTCGATCTCGTCGAACAGCACGACCTGGTAGGGCCGGCGCCGCACCGCTTCGGTGAGCGCGCCGCCCTCCTCATAGCCGACATAGCCGGGAGGCGCGCCGATCAGCCGGGCGACCGAGTGCTTCTCCATGAACTCCGACATGTCGATGCGCACCATGGCGCTCTCGTCGTCGAACAGGAAGGCGGCGAGCGCCTTGGTGAGCTCCGTCTTGCCGACGCCGGTCGGACCCAGGAACATGAACGAGCCGATCGGCCGGTTCGGATCCTGCAGACCCGCACGGGCGCGCCGCACGGCCTTGGAGACCGCCTGCACCGCCTCGCCCTGGCCGACGACGCGCTTGCCGATCTCGTCCTCCATACGCAGCAGCTTCTCGCGCTGTCCCTCAAGCATCTTGTCGACCGGAATGCCGGTCCAGCGTGACACGACATGGGCGACGTGGTCAGGCGTGACCACCTCTTCCACCATGCCGGCCTTACCGTCCTGGGCTTCGGCTTCCTTGAGCTTCTTCTCCAGCTCCGGGATCTTGCCGTAGGCAAGCTCGCCGGCGCGCTGGAACTCGCCCTTGCGCTGGGCAATCGCCAGCTCGTTGCGCATCTCGTCGAGCTGCTTCTTCAGGTCGGCAGCAAGGCCGAGCTTGTGCTTTTCGGCCTGCCACTTGGCGGTCAGCTCGGTCGACTGCTCCTCGAGGTCGGCCAGATCCTTCTCCAGCTTGGTCAGCCGGTCCTTCGAGGCGTCATCCTTCTCGACCTTCAGCGCCTCGCGTTCGATCTTGAGCTGCATGATGCGGCGGTCGATCTCATCCAGCGCCTCGGGCTTGGAATCGACCTGCATCCTCAACCGCGATGCGGCTTCGTCCACCAGGTCGATCGCCTTGTCCGGCAGGAAACGGTCGGCGATGTAGCGGTTGGAAAGCGTCGCGGCCGAAACCAGCGCCGAATCGGAGATGCGCACCTTGTGGTGCTGCTCGTATTTCTCCTTCAGGCCGCGCAGGATCGAGACAGTGTCCTCGACCGTCGGCTCGTCGACGAAAACGGGCTGGAAGCGGCGGGCGAGCGCCGCGTCCTTCTCGACATGCTTGCGGTATTCGTCGAGCGTGGTCGCACCGACGCAGTGCAGCTCGCCGCGCGCCAGTGCAGGCTTCAAAAGGTTCGAGGCGTCCATCGCGCCATCGGCCTTGCCGGCACCGACCAGTGTGTGCATCTCGTCGATGAACAGAATGATGCCGCCTGCGGCGGAAGTGACTTCCGACAGCACGGCCTTCAGCCGCTCCTCGAACTCGCCGCGATACTTGGCGCCGGCAATCAGCGCGCCCATGTCGAGCGCCATCAGCCGCTTGTCCTTCAGCGATTCCGGCACGTCGCCATTGACGATGCGCAGCGCCAGGCCTTCGGCGATCGCCGTCTTGCCGACGCCGGGCTCGCCGATCAGCACGGGATTGTTCTTGGTGCGGCGCGACAGCACCTGGATGGTGCGGCGGATCTCGTCGTCGCGGCCGATGACCGGGTCGAGCTTGCCCGCCCGCGCATCCGCGGTCAGGTCGCGGGCGTATTTCTTCAGCGCGTCGTAGCCCTGCTCGGCACTGGCCGAATCGGCGGTGCGGCCCTTGCGGACATCGTTGATAACCTGGTTCAGCGCCTGCGCGGTGACACCGGCCTTGGCCAGGATGTCGGCGGTCTTCGCCGACTTCTCCATGGCGAGCGCCTGCAGCAGCCGCTCCACGGTGACGAAGCTGTCGCCGGCCTTCTTGGCCAGTTCCTCTGCGGTCGAAAACACCTTGGCAAGCGGCTGGGCGAGATAGAGCTGGCCGTTGCCGCCTTCGACCTTGGGCATAGCCTCCAACGCCGCCTCGACGCCGAGCTTCACGTCGCGAATGCTGCCGCCGGCGCGCTCGATCAGAGACGCGGCAAGGCCCTCGTCATCGTCGACGAGCACCTTGAGCATATGTTCGGGAGTGAATTGCTGGTGGTTGCGCGAGAGCGCCATGGTCTGCGCGGACTGGATGAAACCGCGCACGCGCTCGGAATATTTCTCCGTATTCATGTATGTCTCCTTCCATCACCGGCCCGCTTTGCGGCACCGGATCAGATTGCGGTGACGGACCCGCTCATTCGAGCCGAGTCCTGTTCAGCCGAGATATGGTGTATTAGCTCAGGTCTCTCAAGACGCCCTGATCTCGGTCAGCGCAGAATATTCTAGGGCCTGGTCGCCCGAAGCGCGCAGCGGTTTTGGGCGAATATTAGGCATTAAAACAAGGGCTTAAATGCTGCGGCTGCGTGACGCGCGACATCGACGGCTTCATGATCGTCCACCGCTCGCGCCCAGGGTGACGAGAAGCTCGTCCAGTTGCCCGAACGTCTCGCCCATCGCCTCCGCCGCACCGGTGCCGGCAGCGTCGAGAGCCTCCTTCGAGGGATAGAGCTCGTGCAGGACCAGCAGCGTCTTGCCACCTTTTTCCTCGAAGGTCACCGTCGTGACGGGTCCACCCTCACCGCCTTCCTCATTGGTCCAGACGAGGCGCGAGTGCGGTGTCACTTCGATGTACCTGCCGAAGAACTCGTCAAGGTTTGAGCCATCGTGGCCGAACGCCAAACGGTACCTGCCCCCGACACGGACATCCATCTCGCAGGAACGCAGCACCATTCCCATCGACTTCGGCGCCCACCACTGCTTGAACAGCTCAGGCTTGGTCCACGCCTCGAACACGATGCGCGCCGGAGCGTTGAAGGTTCGCGTGACGACGAGCTCGCGGTCCGACGTCCGTTCCACAGTCGTGCGGTTCTGCATCGGTGTGGCTCACTCCCTTTGCTTGCGTCCATCGACCTTCTCCTTTCGTTTCAGTTCCTCGACCACCTTGTCCAACCCGTCGAAGCGTGCGTCCCAGAGCTGGCGGTACCTCTCGATCCATGCCGCCTCTTGCTCCAGCCCGCGCAGGCCGAGCTTGCAGGTCCGCACACGCCCGATCTTTTCCGTGCTGACGAGCCCCGCTTGCTCCAAGACACCGACGTGCTTCTTCATGCCCGTGAGGGTCATGTGGAACTTCTCGGCCAGTTCCGTGATCGAAGCGTCCGCACGGCCGAGCTGCTCCAGCACGCCGCGTCGGGTCGCATCCGAGAGCGCGGCGAATGAAGCATCGAGGCGGGTCCTGATATACTGAACCATATGGTTCAGTATTAGCGCACAAATTACCGCCATGCAAGGAAACGAAAGCGCGTCGCGCTGAAACGGATTCAGGCGACGTGCTTTAGGCACGCACAACGAAAAACGGCGGAGAAACCTCTCCGCCGTTCGAATTGCCTGGAAATAGACCTGCGGTCAGCTATCTGCGTCGGCGACTGCCGGCTCGCCGGCGCCGCCTGCCGGCTCACCGGCGCCGTTCTCGCTCGGCGCTGCATTTGCCTCTTTGGCGGCAGTCGCGCTGCCGCTGT
Organism: Mesorhizobium sp. WSM3864; assembly: GCF_002294955.1. Classification (NCBI taxonomy): domain Bacteria; kingdom Pseudomonadati; phylum Pseudomonadota; class Alphaproteobacteria; order Hyphomicrobiales; family Phyllobacteriaceae; genus Mesorhizobium; species Mesorhizobium sp. WSM3864. The sequence continues at coordinate 16,981 of NZ_NSGD01000032.1, read as the reverse complement.
CCGCGACGTTGCCGCCATCGGCGGCGCTGTCCGCCCGGCCGGCATTGCTTTCATCGGCATTGCCCTGCTCGGCGCTATGGCCCTGCTCGGCATTGCCGCGACCGCGACGTGGACGTCTCTGCCGACGCCCACCGCCATTGTCCGTGCCGGCTTCGTTGCGCTCGGCCTGGGCGGCAAGGCCCGCAGGCGAGAAGCTGTCGAACAGCGGAGCCTGCTCGGCCGCAACGCCGTCTTCGGCGGAGCCCTCCGGCTTGGCCTGCGCCTCATTGCGGCGGCTCTGATCGATCTGCTGGCCGCCATGTTCGCTGCGCTCTCGCTGACCATTGTCGCCGCGCTGACCATTCTGACCGTACTGGCCATAGCCGCCATTGCGGCGGTCGCGGTGTCTGTCACGACCATTATTGTCGCGCCGGTTGTTGTCGCGGCCGTTTTCCTGGTTGTAGGCGAGTTCCGCCGGCGTGCCTTCGATCACCGGCTGCGGCCCGGAACCGTTCGCGGCGGCCTGCGACTCGCCGGCATTTGCGTTGCCGACCGTGTCGAACTCGTCGCGATCCTCATCGACGTCGTCATCGAAGTCGTCGCGGTTCTGCTGGGCGTTCTGGATGGGCATCTGCGCCTGCGCGGCCGCGATGATGCGATTGTAGTGCTCGGCGTGCTGGAGATAGTTCTCCGCCATCACCCGGTCGCCGGAGCTTTGCGCGTCACGGGCGAGTGCGGCATATTTTTCGGCGATCTGCTGAGCCGATCCGCGGATCTTCACGTCCGGACCGTTGCTCTCATAGTTGCGCGTCAGGGGATTGGGCCCCTTGCGGTTGTTGTTGCCACCGCCGCCATTGTTGTTGCGACCGCGCATGCGCCTGTTCTGCTGTTGTGGCCTCATTCGACTCTCTTCATGTGAATTTTCTAAAACTCGTCGCGAACGGTGGCGCTCATGCAGCCGACCGTTTCGTTTTTTCACCGGCGTTCGCCCGCATCGATTGCGTTGGCGCCACGTGCCATCCTGTTCCGGTTACATCACTTGCCGGACGATTCCCGCACGAAGCATGGGCGTCGTTTGCGCAAGGAGGCAGCTATTTCCAAGGAAAACCGAATCGCTAAGAGCACTGCCTGCTTCGTCTCATCCGGTTAAGCCGGAACCTAGCTGCATTCCCTAATATTGCCAAGCGTTTTTTCGCACTGCATCAGGGGTTTCAACGCTCAAACACCAGAACCCTGTCGTTTCCGCCGAGATCGCGTCGCGCCTCCGGCAGCCTGTAGCCGGCTGCCGCGAAGATCGCGGTCACCTCGCTTTGCTGCGTATGGCCGATCTCGACCGCTACCTTGCCTTGCGCTTCCAGAAATCCTTCCGCCTCTCCGGCGATGATCCTATAGGGGATCAGCCCGTCCACACCGCCATCAAGGGCCTGGCGTGGATCGAAATCGCGGACCTCGTCCTGCAGATTTCCAATGTCTCGACTGGGTATATAGGGTGGATTCGCGGCAATTAAATGGTATCGGCCCGAAACTTTTTCGAACCAGTTGGAATGCAAGGCCTTGAAGCGCCCGCCGAGCCCCAGATCCGCGGCGTTTCGCGTGGCGGTCGCCAGCGCGCCGGGCGAAATATCAACGCCGGTCGCGGTCGCGGCCGGAATCGCGCTGAGCAGCGCCAGCGCGATTGCACCGGTTCCGGTGCCGAGATCGAGAAGACGGCACTGGCCAAGCCTTTCGGCCGTCGACTTGGCGAAGGGCAGGATCGCGTCGACCAGCGTCTCGGTATCGGGGCGCGGCTCCAGCGTGTCCGGCGACAGCGACAGCCGCAGCCCATAGAACTCGCGATAGCCGAGAATGCGATGCACCGGCTCACCTGCGACGCGACGCCTCAGGGCCGCCTCGATTGCCGCAAGAGCCGCAGAATCCACCGTTCGGCCCGGCTCCGCGATAGCCTGGGTGCGCGTGGTTTCGGAAAAATGCTCGACGATCAGCCTGGAATCGAGCGCCGGATCGGCAATGCCGGCGGCAGCGAGCCGCTCCCTCGCCGCGCGCAGCAGCGGTCGAAGTGCCGAGGGCAAAGGATCAGCCATCAATACCCATGTCGGCGAGCAGCTTCGACTGATGGTCGGCGATCAGCGCGTCGATCACCTCGTCGAGCTCGCCCATCATCACCCGGTCGAGCTTGTAAAGGGTGAGGTTGATGCGGTGGTCGGTGACGCGTCCCTGCGGGAAATTATAGGTGCGGATGCGCTCCGAGCGGTCGCCCGAGCCGACCTGCGATTTTCGCGACGACGAGCGCTCCTCGTCCGCGCGGCTGCGCTCCAGGTCATAGAGCCGCGCCCGTAAAATCTGCATGGCCCGCGCCCGGTTCTGGTGCTGCGACTTTTCCGCCTGCACCACCATGATGCCCGTCGGCAGATGCGTGATGCGCACCGCCGAATCGGTGGTGTTGACGTGCTGCCCGCCGGAGCCGGACGCGCGCATGGTGTCGATGCGGATGTCCTCTCCCCGGATATCGATATCGACCTCCTCGGCCTCGGGCAGTACGGCGACCGTCGCCGCCGAGGTATGGATCCGCCCGCCGGCCTCGGTTTCCGGCACGCGCTGCACGCGATGCACGCCGGATTCGAATTTCAGCTGCGCGAACACGCCCTTGCCCGACACCGAGGCGATGATTTCCTTGTAGCCGCCGACTTCGCCTTCGCTCGCCGAAACGACCTCGAAACGCCAGCCGCGCGAGGCGGCGTAGCGCTCATACATGCGAAACAGATCGCCGGCGAACAGGGCCGCCTCGTCGCCGCCGGTGCCGGCGCGGATTTCGAGGATGGCGTTCCTGTCGTCGGCGGCATCCTTGGGCAGGAGCAGAATCTGGATATCCTTCTGCAGCACCTCGATGCGCTCCTTAACCTCCGGCAGGTCGGCCTCGGCCAGCGCCCGCATCTCGGCATCGATGTTCTTGTCGGCGAGCATCGCCTCGAGGTCGGCCTGTTCCTGCTCGGCGGCGCGCAACGCCCGGATCTTGCCCACCATCTCCTGGATCTCGGCATATTCGGAAGCCATTTTGACATAGGCATCGGCCGACGGCCCTGCCGACATCTGCGCTTCGAGCATGTCGAAACGCTTGACGACTTGGTCCATGCGGTCGCGGGGCAGGTTGATCATGGGCTTGGGACTTCGGTGGACTTCACGTCAGGACGAGTCGAAACTGGCGAATTTCGAGAACCGGAGCGGAATGTACATTTAGGTACATGAGCACCGGAAGCGCAGAAAATCGACATTCAGACCGCCCTCACGTGAATCTAGAGCGGAATGGAGCGGTCGTCGGCAAAGGCTTGCAGCAGCGCCCGCATTGGCGTTCCTTGGGCGGGGGCCATCAGATTGTCCTGGAAGAAGGCTTCCAGCTCCTGCAGCGGCAGTTCAGTCAGCATCGCCTTGACCGGGCCGATCGAGGCCGGCGACATCGAGATCGAGCGGAAGCCGACGCCGATCAGCGCCATCGCCGAGATTGGCTTGCCCGCCAACTCGCCGCACAGCGTCACCGGCGTATGGTTGCGCGCGCCGGCGTCGGCGATCTGCTTCAGCACGCGCAGGAACGGCGCCGACAGCGTGTCGAAACGGTCGGCAAGCTGCGTGTTGCCGCGGTCCACTGCCATGACGAACTGGAAGAGGTCGTTGGAACCGACCGAGACGAAGTCGACCGCCTTCATCAATTCGTCGAGTTGGAACAGCAGCGACGGCACCTCCAGCATCGCGCCGAGCTTGAGGCTCGTCGGCAAATGATGCGCAAAACGCGACAGGTGCCGGACTTCGCGGTCGATGATCTCGCGCGCCTGCGCGATTTCCGACAGTTCCGTCACCATTGGCAGCATCAGCTTCAGCTCACGCCCGCCACAGGCCTTGAGCAGCGCGCGGATCTGTGTCCTGAGGAGACCGGGGCGGTCGAGAGTGAGGCGGATCGCCCGCCAGCCGAGTGCCGGGTTTTCCTCTTGCACCGCGCCCTTGAAATAGGGCAGCACCTTGTCGCCGCCGATATCGATGGTACGGAAGGTGACCGGCTTGCCGCGCGCCGCCTCGAGCACATCGCGATAGAGCCGCTCCTGCGCCTCGGCGCGCGGAAAGGTCGAGGCCACCATGAACTGCAATTCGGTGCGGAACAGGCCGATGCCGGCCGCTCCCGATTCTGAAAGCTGCGGCAGGTCGACGGCAAGGCCGGCATTCATCAGGAGATCGACGGGGACGCCGTCCTTGGTCAGCGACGGCTTCTTGCGCAGTTCGCGATAGATTTCCTGCCGCCGAGCTCGGAAGCGGACCTTTTCGGCATAGGCGGCCTCGAGGTCGGACTGCGGCCGCAGGTGAATGGTGCCTTCCTCGCCGTCGACGATGATGGCATCGCCGTTCTCCGCCATGGAGACGGCGCCCTTGACCTGGCCTGCGACCGGAATGCCCATGGCGCGCGCGACGATGACGACATGGCTGGTGGCGGCGCCGTCCTCCAGCACCAGGCCGCGCAGCTTGTCCCTCGGATAGTCGAGCAGTTCGGCCGCACCCATCGAGCGGGCGACGATGATGGCATCCTTTGGCAGCGAGGCCGCGACATCCTCCGGACCGCGCCCCATCAGCTGGCGCAAGAGCCGGTTGGCGAGATCGTCGAAGTCGCTCATGCGCTCGCGCAGATAGGGGTCCGTCATGTGCAGCATGCGTGCGCGCATGTCGCTCTGCACCTTCTCGACTGCCGCTTCCGCAGTCAGGCCGTTGCGGATCGCCTCTTCCAGCCGGCGCACCCAGCCGCGGTCGTTGGCGAACATGCGATACGCCTCGAGCACCTCTCGATGCTCACCCTCGAAAGCGACGTCCCGGCGCTCGAGCATGTCGTCGATCGACAGCCTCAGCGAGCCGAGCGAACGGTCGAGGCGACGCACCTCCTCCTCGCTGTCCTCGTTGAACAGGTTGGTGACGACGATGCGCGGCTCGTGCAGCACGACATGGCCAAGCCCGACGCCTTCGTTGAAGGCAAGACCGGTGAAGCTTGCCGGACGGCGCAGGTCAAGTTCGAGCCCCGGCCGGGTGAGACGGGCAAGATCGCCGGTGGCGACCATCTCGGCGATCACCATCGCCGTCGTTTCCAGCGCCTCGACCTCGTCGTCGCGATAGTGGCGCATGGTCTTGTTCTGCACCACCAGGACGCCCAGCGTTCGCCCTGCCCGCAGCACCGGCACGCCGAGGAAGGAATTGTAGATCTCTTCGCCCGTCTCCGGCAGGTAGGCGAAGGCCGGATGCTCCTGCGCGTTGGAGAGATTGAGCGGCCGCGCGCTGGCGGCGATGGTGCCGACCAGGCCTTGCCCGAGCCTCAACTGCGCCAAATGGACGGCGGTGGGGTTCAGACCTTCGGTGGCGTAGAGCTCCAGCACCGAATCGGCGCGCAGCACATAGAGCGAGCACACCTCGGCGACCATGTTGGAGGCGATGTCGCGCACGATACGGTCGAGCCGCTCCTGCGGCTCCAGCGGCTCCTGCATGAGCTCGCGGAGCCGTCTCAGCAGAACGCGCGGGCCACCGGCCATGTCACGCATCGCGGCTTCTTCTCCAATGGGCACGTTGCCCGCCGTAGCTTCCGCCGCGGCCGGCGCTCACGCAATAACGGACTCAGTTCTTGCTATTGCTTATCGAGCCCGTAGACGGAATGCAAAGTACGAACTGCAAGTTCCGTATAGGGACCGTCGATCAGTATCGAGATTTTGATCTCGGAGGTGGTGATCGCCCGGATATTGATCGCTTTATCGGCCAGCGCCTTGAAGGCGGTGGCCGCGACGCCGGCATGGCTTCGCATGCCGATACCGATGACCGAGACCTTCGACATGCCGGCTTCCGACTGCACGACGTCGTAGCCGACATCGGCCTTCAGCCGCTCGAGCACTGCCAGCGCCTTGTCGATGTCGCCCGACGGTACCGTGAAGGTCATGTCGGTGAATTTGCCGTCCTCGGAGATGTTCTGGACGATCATATCGACATTGATGTTGGCCTCGGCCAGCGGGCCGAAGATGCCGGCGGCGACGCCTGGGCGGTCGCCGACGCGGCGCAGCGAGATCTGCGCTTCGTCCTTGGCATAGGCAATTCCGGTGACGACCTGCTGTTCCACGATCTCTTCCTCGTCGCAAATAAGCGTTCCGGGCGGATTGAGCAAATCCCCCATTCCGGGCGCGTCGGGATCGTCGAAGGACGACCGCACAAAGGTACGCACCCTGTGCACCATGGCAAGCTCCACCGACCGTACCTGCAGCACCTTGGCGCCGAGCGAGGCCATTTCGAGCATTTCCTCGAACGAAATCTTGGCCAACCGCCGGGCTTTCGGCTCGATGCGCGGATCAGTCGTGTAGACGCCGTCGACATCGGTGTAGATGTCGCAACGGTCGGCCTTGACCGCGGCCGCGATCGCCACGGCACTGGTGTCGGAGCCGCCGCGGCCGAGGGTCGAGATGCGGTTGTCCGGGCCGATGCCCTGGAAGCCGGCGATGACCGCCACCTGGCTCTCGCCGAAGCGCTTGATCAAGAACGCGCCGTCGATGTCGAGGATGCGCGCCGCGCCATGGGCGTTGTCGGTCTTGATCGGGATCTGCCAGCCCTGCCAGGAACGGGCATGGACACCCATGTTCTGCAGGGTTATCGCCAACAGGCCGGCCGTGACCTGCTCACCGGAGGCGACAACGGCGTCATATTCGCGCGCGTCGTGCATGGGCGAGGCCTCGCGCGTCCAGCCGACCAGCTCGTTGGTCTTGCCGGCCATGGCCGAAACCACCACGGCGACCTCATGGCCGGCATCGACCTCGCGTTTCACATGGCGCGCCACATTGCGGATGCGGGCGATGTCGGCGACCGAAGTTCCGCCGAATTTCATCACAATGCGCGCCATGGAAGCGAGATGCCTTTGACTGAAGCCGGCTTGGGGCCGGAAAACGGAAACTGCGCCCGGACCAGCCGAGCCGAGGAAATGCGCGGCCTCCTTAGCTAAAACAGCAAGGCTTCGCAAGCGAGGGCGCAGGAGAAGCGGCCTTGGCGCGATTTTGAAGTCTCCTGGCGGATTCCAGCCGCGCAATGCGATAAACTTGGCAAATTCGATGGAGGAATTCATGATCGAGACGCTGGAGATCGTGACCTTCCGCCTCAAGCCGGATGCTGCGGCTGGTTTTGTTGCCCAAAATGGCGTCGTTACCGACTGGCTGGCGCACCAGCCCGGTTTTCTCAGCCGCCATCTTGGCGAGCGCGAGGACGGAAGCTGGGTCGACGTCGTGCGCTGGCAAAGCCTTGAACAGGCTCAGGCGGCGGCACAGCGCATCATGGCCGAGATCGGCGATTGCGAGGCCATGCGGGCGATCGAGCCGGCCAGCGTGGCCATGAGTCATGCCGCGGTCGCGCTGTCGGCCTAGGTTCGACCGTCCCTCGTCTCGCTGCGGCTGGTTGGCGGCAACGGAAAAAACCTGCCTTGACTTTCGCTGCCGGGGACCCGACTTCCTAGCGTTCCCCGACTTGCTGGCGTTCGAGGAGACCCGCCCCATGCCTGAGCCCCGCCGATCGACCATAGATGCCGGAGAAGTCGAACGCTTCTCCGCCCTTGCCGCCGAATGGTGGAACCCGAACGGCAAGTTCCGGCCGCTGCACAAGTTCAACCCTGTGCGGCTTGCCTATATCCGCGACCAGGTGGCGGCGCGCTTCGGCCGCGATCCGCGCGCGGCAAGGCCATTCGAGGGACTGCGCTTCCTCGACATCGGCTGCGGCGGCGGGCTCTTATGCGAACCGATGGCGCGGCTTGGCGCGGAAGTGGTCGGTGCCGACGCCTCGGCCACCAACATCGAGGTCGCCAAGCTGCACGCAGCCGAGGTCGGCGTCACTGTCGACTATCGCGCCACCACGGCCGAGGCGCTGGCCGCCGCCGGCGAGACATTCGACGTTATCCTCAACATGGAGGTGGTCGAGCATGTCGCCGATGTCGATCTCTTCGTCGCCAAATGCAGTGAGATGGTCCGGCCCGGCGGCATCATGTTCGTCGCCACCATCAACCGCACGCTGAAGGCGCTTGGCCTTGCCATCATCGGCGCCGAGTATGTGCTGCGCTGGCTGCCGCGCGGCACGCATCAGTTCGGCAAGCTGGTGCGGCCGGAGGAGTTGGCAAAGGCGCTTGGCGCGGCGGGGCTGACCATCGTCGACCGGACCGGTGTGATCTATCATCCGTTGGCCGACCGCTGGCAGAAATCCAGGGACATGGACGTCAACTACATGGTGCTGGCCGAAAAAGCCTCGGTCTGAGGGCCAACGAAGCGTTTACGCCGCCTGCCTTTGCAGCTTCTGGCTTGGCTGGCTCTGAGCCTTGGTGGTGATGAGCACGCCGGCGGTGATGATGGCCGCGCCCAGCCAGGTCTGCAGCTGATAATGCTCGCGGAGGAAGATCGTGCCGGCAAAGAGCCCGACCGCCGCCGCCACATAGCCGATCTGGCTAAGATAGACCGGCCCGCCGACCGCCTGCAGCCGGAAGAAGAAGGCAAACATCGCCGATGCCGACGCCACCTGGGCGGCGACCACCAGCGGCACGCCGCCGAGCGGAGCAAATGCCTGCCAGCCGAGCAGCGTCAGGTTGCCGATGAGAAGCAAGGTTGCCGACGCCAGATGGCTGCCGACGGCGAGCTCGATCGGACCGGTGTCCTCGGGCCAGTCGATGGTGCGGTAGATGTTGCCGGCGGCGAGGCTGACGGGGATGAGAAGGCCGACCGCCACCCAGAAATATTCGGCCGGCTGGCCGGCCTCCCCACGCGTCAGCGCGACCATCACCGCACCGATAAAACCAACGATAATGCCGATGACGCCGAGCAGGTTCGGTCGCCGCACGCAAAGCAGGATCGAGAACACCAGCGTGATGACCGGCGACAGCGTGAACATGATGCCCGTGTAACCCGCGCCGAGATGCGGGATGGCCGAGAACATCAGCAAGTTGGGAAAGGCGTAGGAAATGGCTGCGGTGATGAAGAAATAGCGCAACTTGTGCGCCGTGAGCCGGATGCGCTGACCGAGCAGCAGAAGCGTTATCAGCAACACGCCGCCGGCACCGAACGAGATCACGAAAGCCCAGACCATTGCCGGGACACCGGCCGCCGTTGCCAGCTTGCCGAAGGGGAGCGTCATGCCGAGCAATCCGCCGGTGACGATCAGAAGACCCAGTGCGGAGTCCCAGAGCAATTTCATCTGCGTGATCCTGTGGCTACGCGGCCAAGCTTGGCGGCCGCTCCAACTTGGGATAATATAGCGTAAAGATTCTCAATGTCAAGATACTTTACGGTGAGGCACATGGACCGTGCGGCAAAAGCGATGGAGCAATGGCGCAAGGAACGGCCGGACCTCGACGTCTCGCCGATGGGAGTGATCGGGCGACTGAACGAAGCGTCTTCGCTGATCGCGCGCGACCGGCTCGCGCCGCTCTTCGCCCGTTTCGGCCTGCAGCAGGGCGAATTCGACGTGTTGGCCACGCTTCGCCGCTCCGGCGCGCCTCACGCGCTGACGCCGACCGAGCTCTACGAGGCGACGATGGTGACCTCCGGAGCAATGACCGCCCGGCTCGACCGGCTGGAAAAGGCGGGCCTGATCCAGCGCGCGCCGCATCCCAGCGATCGCCGCGGCGTTGTGGTGCAACTCACCTCGAAAGGCCTCGAACTCATCGATGAGGCCCTTACCGCCCACGTCGCGAATGAGCATGAAATCCTCGCCGGTTTGGCGCCAGAGGACCGGAAAATGCTCGCGACACTGCTGAAAAAGCTGATCGGAACTCTTAGTTCCGGTCCTCCGGAAAGCTCGGGATCGGCATGAATTCGACGCCGTCCTCGGCGAGGCTTTTCGCCTCGTCCGGCGTGGCCTCGCCATAGATGCCGCGCGGATCGGTCTCGCCGAAATGGATCTTGCGCGCTTCCTCGGCGAACTTGTCGCCGACATAGTCGGCATTCTCGCGCACCTTGTCGGCGAGCGCCTTGAGCTGTGCCAGCGCCTGTTTCTGCGCGTCGCCCATGGCCAGCGCCATCTTCTCCTGCTTGCGTGAGGTGGAGACGGCCGGCGCCATCAGCGCCTTCTCGACCTTGTGCGAGCCGCAGATCGGGCAATCGACGAAACCGCGTTTCTTCTGCGTGCCAAAGTCGTCATTGCTGCGGAACCAGGCTTCGAATTCGTGCTCGTGTTCACAGATGAGCGAAAAACGGATCAAGAGGCTGCACCCCTGAGACGCGGCGCCTCGCCGGCATTGACGGTGAAATCCCGCGCGTTCTTGAGATTGGGAATCTTGCGACGCGCCGCAGCCGACTGCGCCGGGTCGATCTCGGCGACGATCACTGCGGGCTCATCATGCGCGGCCTCGGCGATGATGCGTCCCCACGGATCGACGATCAGCGAATGGCCGTACGTCTCGCGGCCGTCCTCGTGCAGGCCGCCCTGCGCGGCCGCGATGAGATAGGTGCCGTTCTCGATCGCGCGTGCCCTGAGCAGCACGTGCCAGTGCGCCTCGCCGGTCTGGCGGGTGAAGGCCGCAGGCACCGAAAGCACCTGGGCCCCCGCCAGCGCTTCGGCACGGAATAGCTGCGGGAAGCGCAGGTCGTAGCAGACGGCAAAGCCCAGCTTCACGCCGTTGATATCGGTGACGACGCCCTCTGTTCCCGGCTCGTAAGAGGCGGATTCGCGCCAGCTCTCGCCGTTGTCGAGGTCGACATCGAACATGTGGATCTTGTCGTAATTGGCGATCATGGCGCCATCGGGCGCGAACAGGAACGCCCGGTTGGCGAGCTTGCCGTCGGCGCGCAGGATGGCCGTCGAGCCGACATGCAGGAAAATGCCGAGTTCCTGCGCAAGTTTCCGCGCCGTCGAAACGACGACGTCCTTGTCTTGGCTGGTGAAAGCGGCGGCACCCGCCTGCTTGTCGCGGATGAGCGCGCCGGTCATTTCCGGCGTCTGCACGTAGGTGGCGCCCTGCTGTGCAGCCTCGCGGACCAGCCTTTCCATATCAGCCGCGTTGCGCTCCGGGCTGGTGCCCGAACGCATCTGCACCGCCGCCGCCTTGAAAACACCCATGATCAAACCCTCACCCCGTTGGCAAGCAACACGTCCAGCCGGCCCTCGGACTCCAATTCATGGAGGTCGTCGCAGCCGCCGACATGCGTGTCGCCGATGAAAATCTGCGGAAAAGTGGTGCGCCCATGCGCCCGCGAAATCATTTCCTGGCGCAATTCCGGCGAGAACGACGCGTCATGCTCGGTATAGGCTACACCCTTGCGCTCGAGCAACCGCTTGGCGGCGGTGCAATAGCCGCACATCATCCGGGTATAGATCGTCACATCAACCATCGATCAGCAATCCTGCCTGTGCCCATCGCCCAACGGTTATGCGAAAGCGACATGCACCAAAACAACAACTTAAGCCCTATATAGTTGCAGACTCATCGGCCCGGAAGTCCCCCGGCAGGACGCGGGCAAAGGTCAGCACGTCGACCGCTCCGGCGCCGCCTTTCTTCAGCGCCTTGGCCACCGACCGCACCGTGGCGCCGGTGGTGAAGACGTCGTCGATGACGAGCACCCTTCGGCCGGCGATCTCGATTTCCGCCTCGGGCCGGACGCGGAAGGCGGCGCGCACATTCTCCTCGCGTTCGTGCCGCTCCAGCCCGACCTGCTGGCGGGTGAGTTTTACGCGCCTCACCGCAGCCGGCGCGAAAGGCAGGCCGCTCAGCTTCGAAACCGCCCGTGCCAGCTCCGCCGACTGGTTGAACTGCCGCCGGAAGAAGCGTCGCCAATGCAGCGGCACCGGGACCACGACATCGGCTTCAGCGATCAGTTCGGCGCCGGCGCGCATCATCCAGCGCGCCATCCAGGGCGCGAGATCGGTGCGATCCTGGTATTTCAGCCCTTGCACCATCTGGCGCGCGACCCCTGAATAGACGACCGCCGCCCGCGCCCGCTCGAAAGGCGGCGGATCGGCGATCGCTTCGGCGGAAAGAAAACCGTCGCCCATGTCATGCGTGAACGGCGTGCCCATAACCGGACACCAAGGCTTCTCCAGCAGCCGAAGCTTCGGCCAGCAGGCGCCGCACAGCACGCCAGGCTGCGAGACGTGGCGGCGGCAGCCGGCACAGACCGGCGGAAACAACAGGCGCGCCGGCCAGCCCAGAGCCTGCCGCGCCATGTCCTTCATCGCAATGGTCTTGATCTTGCGCACCGGATCGGCCACGTGAAGCGAAACCCCGCGCCACCATAGCATCGGTCCGGCATGCGCCGACAACAGGAATAACCCATTGCAGCCTTTGATCGACACGGAGCTCTGGCTTGCGCACAAGCGCCGGGCGCTGATGCACCCGGTCGACGGAGCCGATTTCCTGATGCGGCGGGCAGCCGAGGACCTTGCCGACCGGCTGGGCGCCGTCGAGCGCAAATTCGGCAAGGCGGCGGCGCTGTTTTGCCAGACATCGGCTGCGGCCAGGGTGCTCGCCGGCAGCGGCAAGGTGGCCGACACAGTGCGCGTGGAAACAGACGGTGCCTTCCTTGCCGGAGAAGCCGGCATGGTCGCCCCGGCGGAGACCGTGCCGTTCGAGGCGGAGAGCCTCGATCTTGTCGTCTCGCTGCTGTCGCTGCAGGCGATGAACGACATCCCCGGCGTGCTGGCGCAGATCCGCCGCGCGCTGAGGCCCGATGGGCTGTTCCTCGGCGCTTTGGCCGGTGCCGGCACGCTTTCCGAGTTGCGCGAGAGCCTGCTTGCCGCCGAGACCGAGCTTTACGGTGGCGCGAGCCCTCGCGTCCTGCCGTTCACCGATGTGCGCGACGCCGGCGCGCTGCTGCAGCGGGCCGGCCTGGCGCTGCCGGTCGCCGACGTGGAGATGGTCACGGTGCGCTACGATTCGCTGTTCGGGCTTGCCGCCGACCTGCGCGCCATGGGCGAGACCAGCCCGCTTTTGGACCGCAGCCGGCGTCCCGCCACCCGGCGGCTGTTCGCCCGCGCCGCCGAAATTTATGCCGATCGGTTTTCTGACCCGGACGGCCGCATCCGGGCAAGCTTTTCGATTGTGTGGATGTCCGGCTGGGCGCCCGATGCCTCACAGCAGAAACCGCTGAAGCGTGGCTCGGCCAAGGTCTCGCTGAAGACGATCCTCGAGAAGCCGACGGGGCACTGACCATGCGCGCCGCGGTCTGACCGATGCGGTCAGTGCTGGGCAAAGGCGTTGGCAAGCCTGCTGTTGTTGTCGGAGAACAGCCACTGGATCGCGTCGGCGGCCTTGCCGACGCCGCCGACGATTACAAGCGACAGCACGGCAACGATCAGGCCGTATTCGATGGCCGTGGCGCCTGATTCATCTTCTATGAATTGCTGCAGCAGGTTTTTCATGGTCATCGATCCCTCTTGGCGGGAACCATAGCGCCTACCCGTTAAGAAAGGTTAACGGTAAAAGCTTAACGGGCGGTGAAATAGTGGTTTCTTGCTGAATTTATTAACCAATTAGCACTCGCCGTAGCGGCTGCCATCGTTGCGGATTACGCAAACGGAACTTGGCAGCGGCTGCAGCACGCTTCGCCGCAGGGTGTAGGTATCGCGGCGACCGATCGAACCGGTGCTGCTTAGGTCGAGTCCGCCGGTCAAGCTCTCGCGCGCGCCCTGCGGACGCAGCTGACTGTCCAGGAAAGGCGTCGCGATCAGAGCCAGCGCCACCGCGGCCGACCCGAAAAGCAGGGTGATCCGCAAGATACCCATGCCGGCATCGGCGGCGCGGAAAGCGCGGTCGGGCCGGATCGAGTCCCATTCTCTGTCGAGGCTCATGGATTGGCTCCAATCAAAATCGGCATGCCGCCACGCGGACGATTCGCGTCAATTTTCCATGTCGAGATAAATCTTCCATTAACGCTGCTTAAAGCAGACGGAGCAAACGGCAGCTTGGACTGCGTTTGGTGAAAACGCTGAACGGCTGTGACGATCACAAGAGATCGATGAGGAACTGGATCAGCGGCGCGTCCGCCGGCGGCATCGGGTAGTCGCGCATCTGGCGCGGCCTGACCCATTTCAGCCCCTGCCCTTCCCTCGGCTGCGCGATGCCGCGGAAGCGCCGGCAGATGTAGAGCGGCATCAGCAGGTGGAAATGGTCATAGCTGTGGCTGGCGAAGGTGAGCGGCGCCAGGCAGGGGATCTCGGTCTCGATACCGAGCTCCTCATGCAGCTCGCGCACCAGGCATTCCTCGGGCGTCTCGCCTGGCTCGACCTTGCCGCCCGGAAACTCCCAAAGGCCGGCGAGCTGCTTGCCCTCGGGACGCTGCGCCAGAAGCACGCGTCGGTCGGCATCCACCAGCGCGCAGGCCGCGACAAGAAGCAGGCGCTTTCCGGCTGGCGTGATCTCGCTCATGCGTCCGGCCGCCGGCGATAATGGTAGCGATAGACTTCCTCGAAGCCGAGCGACCGGTAGAGCGACAGCGCCGCAACATTGCCGGCTTCCACCTGCAGCCAGGCTTCGCGCGCGCCGCGCAGCCTGGCCCATTTCAGCGCCGACAGGATGATGTTGCGGCCATGGCCCTTTTTGCGCGCCGATTTTTCGGTGGCCACCTCGAACAGGCCGGCGAGATCGCCGTCGTGGACGCAGATCAGCGTTGCCAGCGGCTCATTGCCGTCCTCGAGCGCAAACAGCCCCGCCTCAGGCTGGATTGCGCCGATGACTTCCGAGAGGCCGGCTCGCAGCGAGGCGTCCGAGCCGTTCGTCCTGATCGCCGCGCCGATGAAGCGGCTGATGTCTTTCAGCGGAATCTGGTCCATCGCGGCGTCGAGTTGCGCCTCCTTGAGCGGCAGACGCATCACCACCGATTCGTCGAACCGGCTCCAGCCTGCATCGTCGAGATGCGTCGACAGCACCTGCCCCGAAAGCGGCGACATACGAAAGGTCAGCGGCCGGCCGTAAGCCTCGAAGCGACGGCTGGCGCGCACGATGCGTTCGGCAATGGCATGCGTGTCGCCGGGATCGAGCGGATTGACCGAATTCAGGCGCTTCGCCGGATGGCCCGCCGTCAGCCGCACCAGCCATGTCCCGTCATAGTGAACGGCCGCCGCCGGCCAGGCGCGAAAGCCCGCCGCCTCGTAGCGGCGCGCGATCGCGAGCACGCTTGCCGGATGCGTCGACACCGGTGCCATCAGCTCCGGTAGTCGCCATTGATGGCGACATATTCCTTGGTGAGGTCGCAGGTCCACACCGTCGCCTTGCCGCGGCCGATGCCAAGGTCGGCGCGGATGCGGATGTCGTCGCGCTTCATATAGGCCGAGGTCGCTTCTTCCGAGTAAGCCGGATCGCGCTCGCCCTCATGCGCCAGCCGGTTGTCGCCGAACCAGATCGACAGCCGGTCGCGGTCGGCAGGCTCGCCGGCCTTGCCGACGGCCATGACGACGCGGCCCCAATTGGCGTCCTCGCCGGCGACCGCCGTCTTGACCAGCGGCGAGTTGGCGATCGAAAGCGCGACGCGCTTGGCCGAGCGCGCGGATTTGGCGCCGGTGACGGTGACCTCGACCTGCTTGCGCGCGCCTTCGCCGTCGCGCACCACCTGCAGCGCCAGCGACTTCAGCACCTTGCCGAGTGCGCGGCGGAAGGCGCCGAGCCGCGCATCTTTCGGGTCGCTGATCTGGGGCGCGCCGCGCGAACCAGCCTTGCCGGTGGCGAAGAAGAGCAGCGTGTCGCTGGTCGAGGTGTCGCTGTCGACGGTGACCGCGTTGAAGGTCTTTGCCGTGCCGCGCGACAACAGATCCTGCAGCACCGGGGCTGCGATCGGCGCGTCGGTGGCGATGAAGGAGAGCATCGTGGCCATATCGGGCGCGATCATGCCGGCGCCCTTGGCGATGCCGTTAATGGTGACGTCGGCGTCGCCGAGCTTCACCATCTGGGTCGCCACCTTCGGATAGGTGTCCGTGGTCATGATGGCCTTCGCCGCCTCGGTCCACAGGTCCGGCTTGCCGTCCTTCACCAGGCCGGCGAGCAGATGGCTGAATTTGTTGGTGTCGAGCGGCTCGCCGATGACGCCGGTCGAGGCCAGGAACACTTCGCTCTCGGAGCATCCGGCGGCCCTCGCCGCCGCCTCGCCGGTCAACGCCGTCGAAGCGCGGCCTTTCTTGCCGGTGAAGGCGTTGGCATTGCCGGAATTCACCACCAGCACGCGCGCCTTGCCGGCGGACAGGTTCTGGCGGCAGTAGTCGACCGGCGCCGAGGGGCATTTCGACTTGGTGAAGACACCGGCGACGGCCGTGCCGGGATCGAAGACCATGGCAAGCAGATCGGTGCGATTGCGATATTTGATCCCGGCCTCGGCGGTAGCGATGCGCACGCCCTCGATGACCGGCATCTTGGGATATTTCTTCGGTGCGAGCGGCGAAATCGTTGCGGACATGGGACCCCGGAGCGGCAGAACGCAAATAGGAGGCCGGTTTGCCCGATAGCGCGCGCTGGCGCAAGAGCGTTCTGGCCGCGCTTCATGGGCTCTTTCGGGGTGCGCGGCATAGCGCGCGCCTGAAATGCGAAAGGGCGCCCTAAGGCGCCCTCAGACTGCTGACGAACCCCGTCGATTTTCGGCGGGGTTTTGTTTTGCAGATTGATTGCGCTTGGGAAATTGGTGGCGGGAGCGGATGTCAGGAGGCCGCCGACGCAGATTTGGCCTCAGGCGAGGACCGGTTTGGGCTTTGGCCAGAGGCTGATTGCGATCTTTTTCATGTTCTGGGCGGCGGCTGCGATCAGGCACTGGCAGGCGACGCGGGTTCGCCCTCGGAAGCGGGCGTAGCGATGGCCGAACAGCTGCTTGGCATCGGCGAAGGATCGCTCGACCGTCTCCTTGCGACGCCGGTAGATGGCCTTGCCCCAAGCCGTGAGCCGGTTGGCATCGACGCGCTCGCGTTGATCCTGCCAGACATGGCGTGTGATGGTGCGCTCGGCCTTGGCGTTTGAGGTGCAGGAGGCCAGCAGCGGACAGTCGCGGCAGATGGCCGGATCGCT
>NZ_NSGD01000031.1:0-30192 GCF_002294955.1 Mesorhizobium sp. WSM3864 | reverse complement strand
CCTCGCCTTCTGCAGCACCCAGATATAACCCTTGGGCGGATGGTCCTGGTCGATAAACTGGGTCTTGACCTCAGTGTCCTTGCGGCCGCAGCGCTTGCAGCGGAAGCGGATGGTTTCGAGCGGCTTGTTCCAGCCGACCACCTTGGCCACGTCGTTCGCCTTGAAGCGGCCGGCGTGGTAGCAGTGGCGGCATTCGACTATCAGCAGCATGTTGGCCTTGGCCGCCCGGCCGACGAAGCCGCGGAAACGGATGGCGGATGTGAAGTGAGCTGTGGTGGCGGCTAGTTCACGCGCCAGAGGAAATAAGGCCAGTCCGGCGTGTCGAAGGGCAAGGGGGTCCAGCGCGGCGACTGCATCGCCCGGTCGCTGACCACCAGGCCACCCGGTGCCATCAACGCATCGATCAACGCCGCCAGCCAGCCGGCCTGGGCGGTGTCGCGGGCGCGGTCCTCACTGCCGAAATCGGCATGGACCAAGGCTGCGGGCGCGCAGCCGGACAAGGCGGACAGCGTTTCGCGGAACTCGCCCAGCACAAGGTCGGCGCCGGCCGGCGTCGCATCAGCCGGGGCGTGCAGGTCGCGGTCGAAGGCGATGATCCGACGGTCCGGGAACAGCTTGCGCAGATGGCTGTAGGTGCGGCCCTTGCCCAGGCCGATCTCCAGCACCGGGCCGGGCAAGCCCCGGGTCTCCTCCGCCGCCCGCTCCAGCGCCCGGCGCTGGGTGGTGAGGCGGGCGATCATGCGGTCGAGGCGGCTGTCCATGGGCGCTCCGGGCAGGCTCGATGGTGTCGAGGGCCGCCACTGTAGCTTCGGCCAGGGACACCGTCGATCCCGAACGCGGCAAAACCAGGTCTCAGAAATAGCTCGCGTGTTGAGTGACAGCTGCTATCCCCTCGCCTTCTGCAGCACCCAGATATAACCCTTGGGCGGGTGATCCTGGTCGATGAACTGGGTCTTGACCTCAGTGTCCTTGCGGCCGCAGCGCTTGCAGCGGAAGCGGATGGTTTCGAGCGGCTTGTTCCAGCCGACCACCTTGGCCACGTCGTTCGCCTTGAAGCGGCCGGCGTGGTAGCAGTGGCGGCATTCGACTATCAGCAGCATGTTGGCCTTGGCCGCCCGGCCGACGCTGTCCATTGGTCCGGCCATTTCTCATGTCCGGTCTGAATAATCCTCGGGCAGAGGCAGCAGGCCGAGCCAGGCGGCGCGGAAATCGAGGTCCCTACCCGCCACCGCGCCCATAAGCTCATGCAGCCTCTCCACCAACCCGTTGAGCCGCCAGTACATTTCGCCATTGGTCTTGAGATTGAGCTGCGCCGCCAGCACGGTCTGGCGCAGTTCCAACGCATCGCGAATGATCGCCTCCGCGTCCGACCGGAACAATTTGTCATAGCGGCTTTTCCGTCTGCCCAACGCGGCTCTCCATGATCCTGAGCAACCGCCCCATCTCCTGACAAAATAGGAACCCGTTCCTCGCTGAGTCAATTCGTCGTTGACAATTTTGTTCTCTTTTTGTTCACATGCTAGTGGAAACCTGCGGAGCACCCGAGATGGATCACATCGTCAGGCTCGACAGCCGCGAGGAAGCGGCGCTTCAGGCAATCGCCGAGCGGTTCATCGCCCGGCACAAGGGCGACCCGGTGAAGGCGCTGAAGGAGATGATCGTGTTCAACGGCCATCTCCAGCAACGGCTCGACGCGCTCCAGGCTTCAAGGCTTCGTCAACGAGACGCGTCGGGACGGCGCGGCTGAGGCATGCTGCCCCGTCAGGCGGCCCGCAGTCCTTCCTTCGGACGCAGGTTCTGGTTCATGCGGAACAGGTTCTGCGGATCGTAGCGCTGCTTGATCTCGAGCAACCGGCGATAATTGCCGCCATAGGCCGCTTCGACACGGTCGATCTCATCCTCCGGCATGAAGTTCACATAGGCCGTTCCGGCAGCATGAGGCTTTGATGCTTCATAGATGTCTCGAGCCCATTCGATGCAGGCCTTGTCCATGGCCGGTTCGCGCCAGCGGGCGTGAACGTTCATGACGAAATGCGAGCTCCGCTGCGGAAACGCCGTCGCATCCGCCGGGACGCGGCCAGCGACGCCGCCGACATGGCCGAAGAATATCTCGCATTCGGGACCCGGAAGCCTGGATATCGCGGTCGTGGTGATCTCGATCGCGCTGTCGGAAAGCTCGGTGAAGTCATGGCTCTTCCAATAATTGCGGGCGCCAGGCGCGAGCAGCGGATCGAAGGCCTGCTGCCAGCCCGTGAACGGGTTGGGACCGACGACGTCGGCGATCGGCGTGCCGATGGCGCGGAGCTTTCGCGTCGCCTTTTCGCCAGCCTCGATATCGCCGCAATAGCACATGGCCAGCACCAGCACTTCCTTGCCGTGCCATTCGGCCGGCAGGAAGGGCAGCGGCGGCGCCTGCCGCATGACCACCCAGCAGGTCAGTTCGTCGGGGGCGGTTTCGAGCGCGGCGCGGTATTCCCGAAGCACCTTCCCGGCATCGGCGAAGGGATGGCCGACAAGGCCCGACAGCACTTGCGGCCCGAACTGGTGAAGCTTGAACTCGAACCCCGTGACGACGCCGAAATTGCCGCCGCCGCCGCGCAGCGCCCAGAACAGGTCCGCGTTCTCGGTCTCGCTGGCGCGCAGCAGCTTGCCGTGCGCGGTTACCACGTCGGCGGAAACGAGATTGTCGATGGTCAGCCCGTATTTGCGGGTGATCCAGCCGAAGCCGCCGCCCAGCGTTAGGCCGGCGATCCCGGTGGTCGAGTTGATGCCGGTCGGCAGCGCCAGCCCGAAGGCCTGTGTTTCCCGGTCGACATCGACAAGCGTGGCGCCGGGTCCGACCCAGGCGCGCCGCGCCGCGACATCGACCCGCACAGACTTCATCATGGAGAGATCGATGACGAGGCCGCCCTCGCAGATGGCACTGCCGGCAATGTTGTGACCGCCGCCGCGCACGGAGACGAGAAGTCCGTTCTCACGGGCGAAATTCACCGCGGCAACGACATCGGAGGCGCCGACGCAGCACGCGATCAGCCCGGGCCGCCGGTCGATCATGTCATTCCAGATGCTGCGCGCGCTGTCGTAGCCGGCGTCACCCTCCCGCAGCACCGTGCCGCGTATTTGCGTCGAAAGCGTTTCCAGGGCGGCGGCATCGACTGTGGTCTTGCCGCCCTCAAGGGCAGTGAAGCTCATGGCATTCATGAATTCCTCCCGTTCTTGTTGATGAGCCCCCTCCGCCCGAATTTTAGTGTGCGCTCATGTTAAGCATCCCGCAAGTTATCGCGGGCAGCGAGCCGGCCGTGCGGGCCTTTCAACAAACGATTGGCAAGAACGGCACGCGCCTTGCCTGCAATCTTGACGGGCAGAAATAACAGGCTTTCAATCAAGAGAGATTATCGCTGCGGATATGGGGGAACGCCGCATGAAACGCATGCTGTTTGCCTGTTCGATATCGCCTGTTCTGCTATTGTCAGCGAACCGGGCGTTTGCGTTCAATTTCGGCTTCGTCAGAGTGCCGGACTGGATGGATCCTTATATCGGCATGCTCGTTGCCGTCACCTTCTTGTTTTGGCTCGGACTGGCGGCGACAAAGCCGAGCGGCGTGCCGTTCAAGCAGGTGCGGTATGTCGAGATTTCGCCATAGCGAATTTCTTCTACCTCGGCATGGCCTTCTTCTTCACCATCATGATGATTATGCTGTTCGCCGGCATGGGCCTGCGGCGATACGCTGAGTGGACCGGCGCAGCGTAGAGCGGGAGCGAAACGGGACAGATCGACGCTCTTTCGCGCCCCCTTCTGTCCTGCTGGAGATCTCCCCCTCAAGGGCAGGAGATTGGCAGCTTCGGCGCCGTGCTCCTATGCCTTCACCCGCTTCAGCGCCTGCGCCATGCAGTGAATGCCGCCGCCGGTCTTGGAGATCTCGCTCATGTCGACGGCCGCCACCTCGAAGCCGCGTGCCTTCAGCTTTTCAATCAGCGTCTTGCTCGAGGTCGGGGCGATCACCCTGTCCTTGCCGAGCGACATGAAGTTGCAGCCGAGCGCCATCGTGTCCTGGAAGGGCACGTCAATGATCTCGTGGCCCTTGCCCTTCAGCCAGTCGACGATGCCGGGTTCGGTGCAGGCAAGGCAGACGGCCGTGAGCTTTTCGGCGATCGGCACCACCATCAGGTCTATGTGGACGTAGTATTCGTCGATGAAGGCGATGCGCGTCTCCCAGCCTTCCTTGTCGAACCAGGCCTGCACCTGGCGCGCGCCCTCCTCCTGCGTGCGGGCGCCGCCGCAGCCGATCAGCACCACGCCTTCCTCGATGACGTTGAAGTCGCCGCCCTCGAAGGTGCCGGCGGTCACCATGTCGTAGATCGGGATGCCGAGCTTCTCATAGGTGCGGATGGCGGCGTAGTTCTCGCCGCGCCGCCACCAGTTGGCCATGGCGGTTATGAACGCGCCGTAGGGCGTCATGACGCTGGAGTCGCGCGAATAGACCTGCATCGGCAGTTCCGGCGTCGGCTCGTGCCAGTGGATGGTGACGCCGAAATGCTCGTAAGCGGCGACGAGGTCCTTGTGCTGCGCCTGGGCGATCTGGATGTTGCAGGGCGCCTCGCGCAGATGCTTTCTGGACAGCGAACTGGTCGAAAGATGGCGAAGGAAATTGGGCGAGCCGAGCAGCACGTCGGTCAGAACGTCGGTCTCGTTGGCGAAGCCCCAGGCAGCGAGCGGCTTGGTGCCACCATTGGGATTGCGGCGCTGCAGCGAGAACGGCTCAGCGACGATGCGGTCATGGACGGTCATGGTGTTCTCCTCGGGGTCGGTCTGCTTGAGATCATTGGCTGCTCGGTATCCACCAGTCGCGCCCGCGCCCGGTGGTGACATATTCCGGCCAGCGGAAGTTTATCGGCGGCTCGTAGTCACAAAGCGGCGCGATCCAGTTCGAGCCGCCGGCGCCGCCGCCGGTTCGCTTGACGAATTCGTCCATGGCCGCATCGCGCGCTGCCTTGTCTTCCAGCAGGCGAAGCGCGGTGAGCGCGACGGTCTTGGAGGCGCAGGTCACCATCGGGTCGATGGTGGCCGGAATGCCGCCCAACGCATTCATCACCCAAGCGGGATAGGCGTGGCCGTTGGCCGAACGCAGCGCCGGGCGGGCGACGTAGAAGCGCGATGTCGGCGCGTGCCAGCTCATGTCGGTATAGTCGTCCGAGGTCGAGTTCACCTGCGAGGGCGGCAGGTCGCGCCGCAGGACCGCCTCGGCCTCCAGCGGCGTGATAAGGCGCTCCAGCTCGTCGATGAACGGATTCTCGGTCGCCTCGCCGCCAGCATTGACCTGGACCTCGCGGGCGATCGCCCTCGCCTCTTCGTTCCACTGGGGCGGACCGACGGTCGAGAGCGCTTCATAGGTGATGCCGGCCATGGCGTGGTTGGCCAGTCCCGGGCGCGACTTCGACACCCAGTGGCGTTCGTAGCGGCAGCCGCTCATCTTCGCCGCCGCTTCCGCGTTTCGGTCGAGCACGGCGGTCACCTGCTCGGCCATGGCGATGGTCGGCACGCGGATCATGTACTGGATCTCGGCAAGGCCGGCCGGCAGATTGTCGGCGGTCGCCTGGCCCGCGGTCAGGATCGCCTCGCTAATCGACCAGCCACCCTGGTGCGTCAGCATGGAATCGCGCAGCGTCTTGGAAGCCATGTACATCATCATCAGCGCGTCGTTGGCACCTGGCGCCCTGACCGCCGAATGCGCCTGCGGGATCGGGGCGCCGTCGCTTGCGCGGCCCCAGTTCTGAGGCTCGTCGCAAATGAAGCGGTAGATCATCGCATAGGCTGCACCGCAATGCGTGTCCCAGCGCGCGGTGTTGCAGAGCGGCAGCATGTAGAAGGGATGAAAGGAGATCATGCCCGCAAGGCCGTCATAATAGCCCTTGGCGGCATGGATCGGCTTCGAGCCCCTCACCTTCTCTGCCGGCTCGCCAGTGAAGCGCAGCGTGCCTTGAATGCCATGCTGCTGCATCGCGGCCTTGGCGGCGAGCAGCCCGCCGAGGCTGCCAATGCCGAGGCCCGAGTGCGGATCGGTATGGCCACCCGCCTCGACGCTGAGCCCCGCCCGCGGTTGCTTGACCGTCGCGGCATCCTGGCAGTTGCCGGGCACGGCGTCGTATTCGGCATACATGCCGATCGTCGGTCCTTCGCCATTCGTCCAATGCGCGCAGAAGGCGGTCGGCATGCCGCCCGAGCCCTCTTCCACCGAAAAGCCCTCACGCTTCAGCCGGTCGACATACCAGGCTGCGGACTGGTACTCGCGCCAGGCGGTCTCGCCGAGGTCGAAGATGGTGCGCGTCCAGGCCGACAAGAGCGGCTGGATGCCGTCGATGCAGGCCAGTGCCGTTTCCTGCGCTGATGTCGTCACCGGTTTCTCCATGCCGCAAAGAAAGCAGTGAAGCGGCTCTTCAAAAAGTGATATGTTTTCCCGGCTCGTGCAAATTCGGTTCACCTGAGGCCTCTTGCGCATACCTTCCACGCAGGCGCTTCGCGCCCTCGACAGTTTTGCTCGTCACGGCAGCGTCTGGCGCGCGGCCGATGAACTCCACCTCACCCGCAGCGCCGTCTCGCATCAGCTGAGGCTGCTCGAACGCGACCTCGGCTTCGATCTCTTGCAGCGCATCGGCAAGGGCGTGGCGCTGACGCCGCGCGGCCAGCGCTATGCCGCCGATGTCAGGAAGGCGCTGACCGTGCTCGGCGACGCGGGGACACAGAACAGCGGCGCCGGCGTCGGCGGCTCCTTCGGCATCTCCTGTCCGCCGGGCTTCGCCTCGATGTTCCTGTGCACCCATATCGGCGAGTTCCAGCAGATGTATCCGGACGTCGCGCTCTCGGTGCTGACGCCGCGGCGGCTCGACGACGTCAGCAATCCGGAGGCGGACGCCTTCATCGCCTTCGGCGTCGGCAACTGGCCGAACCGCGCGGTGGAGCTGCTTTGCGAGGTTTGCTTCACCCCGCTCTGCAGCCCGACGTTGCTCAACAAGGTGGGCGGCTTTTCCAAGCCCGCCGACGTGCTGCGCGCCAACCTGCTGCATCTCAGCGATACCGAGGACTGGGCGCGCTGGCTGGCGCTGTCCAAGGTGGAGAATCCCGACACCGAAGGCGGCATCTTCTTTTCCGACATGAACCTCGTGTTCTCGGCGGCAATCGCCGGCCAGGGCATCGCCATGGGAGACGAGCTGACCGGCCGCCGGGCGCTGAGCGAGGGCAGGCTGGTCAAGCCGTTCGAAGCGACGGTGCCCTCGCCGCGCTCCTACTATCTGGTCTTCGAGCATGCCAAGGCGGGCCACCCGGTACTCAATGCCTTCAGCGACTGGCTGCGGGCGAAGCTTTTGGAAAGCAGGCTGGCGAAGTATTGAAGGCGGGGGGACGCCGGCACGTCCTAAGATGTCCGTCGGAGCGCCAAACGTCCGGTCGTCATCCTCGGGATTGACCCGAGGATCCATTGCGTGGCGATCGCGAAAGGCACGCTTGATCAGAATTCTGCACCGTTGCAGCTCCCATAGGTCACGGCATGGCAACCAGGGTCTGCGCGCGTCGCTTCGCTCCTTGCTCCGCCCTGAAATGGCGACGGCATGAACGCTTTCGCCAATCGCGAAGGTTGGCGAGCCCGCCGAACGCCCAAGTTTGGGAGACGCTCCCGCCGCCTGCCCATCCGTGAATCAAATTTGCCGATCAGGCGAAAACTATTCGGTTGCGGTGAACGCGCGCCGTGCATACGATTTGAAACAAGCGTGAGGACGAAGGCAGGATGCAGCAACCCGGCCGGGCCGCAGAGATCAAGGCGAACGGGATAGGCAAGAGCTTCGGCTCGTTCCGGGCGCTGGACAATCTCACGCTCGATATCGGCCGCGGCGAGTTCCTGACGCTGCTTGGGCCATCCGGTTCCGGCAAGACCACCTTCCTGATGATCTTGGCCGGCTTCGTGCAGCCGAGCGAGGGCAGGCTTTTCAGCGACGGCACCGACATTACCGACCGGCCGGCCGAACAGCGCGCCGCCGGCATGGTATTCCAGGGCTATGCTTTGTTCCCGCATATGAGCGTGGAACAGAACATCGCCTTTCCGCTCAAGGTGCGCAAGAAATCGGCCTCCGAGATCAAAAGCCGTGTCGGCGAGATGATCGAGCGCGTCGGTCTCAAAGGCCACGAGAAGAAATTGCCGGCGCAGCTTTCCGGCGGCCAGCAGCAACGCGTGGCGCTCGCCCGCGCCCTGGTGTTCGAGCCGGGCGTGCTGCTTCTCGACGAGCCGTTCTCGGCGCTGGACAAGAGCCTGCGCGGCCAGATGCAGGCCGAGATGAAGCGGCTGCACCAGGAGACCGGCACCACCTTTGTCTTCGTCACTCACGACCAGAGCGAGGCGCTGGCGCTTTCCTCGCGCGTCGCCATCTTCAATCACGGCAAGCTCTTGCAGGTCGGCAGGCCGGACGAGGTCTACGACCGGCCGGCCAGCCGCTTCGTCGCCGAGTTCCTGGGCGAGATCAACATGCTGCCCGTGAAGGGCGTCAAGCCCGCCGATAATGGCGCCACCGGTGTCTGCGAGGACCGGGCGGTCAACATGCGCTGCAAAGCAGAAAAGGTCCGCGGCGACGCTATCCTGGCAATCCGGCCGGAACACATGTCGATCGCGCCGGAGGCAGCGGCCGGCGAAAACGGCATCGCCGCCACTGCTGTCGCTTCGACCTATCTGGGTGCGGCGACCAAGCTCGACCTGACCACGCGCCAGGGTGCGAAGGTCACCGTCTCGGTGCCGAACGAGGTGGCCGCGGCAGCGTTGAGCAAGGGCAATTCCGTCTGGCTGACCTGGCCGGCGGAAAAGGGCTTCCTCCTGCCGGACGGAGGACAATGAGCGCCGAAGCGGCGTGAATTCGCCGCGTCGGTTTCCGGATCAGATCAATTAAAACAAGGGGAACTGACATGAACGAGACCAAGAAACAGACCATCGACTCCCTCGCAGAGAGGGCAAAACGCGGCGAGATCTCGCGCCGGCAATTCGCGCAGCTTGCAGGCCTCGTGCTCGCCGGCACGCCGATGCTGCTGCGCTCGACCCATGCTCAAGCCGAGACCAAGGGGCTGGTGCTGGTGAATTGGGGCGGCGACGCCATCACCGCTTACGACGCCGCCTACGGCCAGGCCTTCACCAAGGATACCGGCATCCCGGTGAAGATGGACGGCTCGGGCCCGACCGAGGGCGCGATCGCCGCGCAGTTCAAGAGCGGCGCGCCGACCTGGGACCTGGTCGACGTCGATCCGTTCTCGGCCATTACGCTGGGCGGCCAGGGCATGCTCGAGCCGATCGACTACAAGATCGTCGACAAGAGCAAGATGCGGCCGGGCTTCGGCTGGGAATTTGCCGCGTCGACCTACTTCTTCTCCTACGTGATCGCCTACGACTCGCAGAAGTTCGGCTCCAATGCGCCGACCGGCATGGCCGACTTTTTCGACGTGAAGAAATTCCCCGGCAAGCGCTCGCTCTACAAATGGGGCGTGTCGAGCTGGGAAGCCGCCCTGCTCGCCGACGGCGTGGCGCCCGCCTCGCTCTACCCGCTCGACCTCAAGCGCGCGCATGACAAGATCGCCGCCTTCAAGGAAAACGTCGTCTCCTATTGGGGCGGTGGCGCCGAAAGCCAGAGCGTGTTGCTCAACGGCGAGGCTTCGATGGCGATCGTCTGGTCGACGCGCGCCTCGCTGATCGAGCAGGACTCGGGCGGCCAGATCAAGTTCATCTGGGACCAGGGCCTGATCTCGCCCGGCGCGCTCGCGGTTCTGAAAAACAATCCCGGCGGCAAGGAAGCTGCGATGAAGTTCATCGCCAGCACGCAGGATCCGCAGAAGGAACTGGTGATGTTCCACAAACTCGGCCAGGGTCCGGCCAACCCGGCCGCCGACGCGCTGATCCCGGCCGACAAGAAGCGCATCAACCCGGTCGATCCGGAAAACATGAAGAAGCAGATCCCGCTCGACATGGAGTGGTACGCCAAGAACTACGGTGCGGCGCTCGACGAATACACCAAGATCATCTCGGCTTGAGCGGGCGGAGATGCTGAACTGACATGAGGGGCACCCTCTCCGACAGGACGGGCGCGGCGCTGTTGATGGCGCCGCTGCTCCTGTTCCTGGTCCTTGCTTATGCCTGGCCTTTCCTCGGCGTGGTGAAGTGGAGCTTCACCTTGCCGACGCCGGGACTCGGCCAATATGGCGCGCTGGTCAGCGACCCGCTGGTGCAGTCGGTATTCGTCCGCACGTTGCGCATCGCGGCGATCGTCACCATCGTTTCCGTCACCGCCGCCTATGCGATCACGGTCGTCTGGGTGCGCGGCAGCCCGGTGCAGCGCGTGCTTGCGGAATTCTGCATCCTGGTGCCGTTCTGGATCTCGGTGCTGACGCGCGCCTTCGGCTGGGTGGCGCTGTTGTCCAACCGCGGCCTCGTCAACACCTGGCTGCAATCGATCGGCTTCATTTCCGAGCCGCTGACGCTCGTGCGCAACGAGTTCGGCGTCATCGTCGGCATGTCGCATTTCCTCATCCCCTTTGCGGTATTTCCGCTGGCTTCGGCCATGCGCAGCCTCGACGAGCGCGTGCTGCTCGCGGCACGCGGGCTTGGCTCAAGCCGCATGCGCACCTTCTGGACGGTGTTCGTGCCGATGACGCGCTCGGGCATCATCGGCTCGGCGATGATCACCTTCGTCTTCTCTCTGGGCTTCTTCGTCACGCCGGCGATCCTCGGCGGCGGCCGCAGCG
Source organism: Mesorhizobium sp. WSM3864 (assembly GCF_002294955.1). Lineage (NCBI taxonomy): Bacteria > Pseudomonadati > Pseudomonadota > Alphaproteobacteria > Hyphomicrobiales > Phyllobacteriaceae > Mesorhizobium > Mesorhizobium sp. WSM3864. The sequence goes on along the minus strand of NZ_NSGD01000031.1, from coordinate 19,428 downwards.
TGATGATCGCCGAACTCATCTATCTCCGCATTTTCCAGAGTCCGGACTGGGGACTGGGCGCGGCAATCAGCGTCGTGCTGGTGGTCTTCGTCGGCGCGCTGATGGCGCTTTTGTTCCGCTACGTCAAACCAAAGCAATTGGTGTAGGGCGATGCCGACCTACCGCCCCGGTCCCGTCTCGCTCATCCTCGCCGTCCTGGTGGCGCTATTTCTGCTTATGCCGTTGCTCGCCGTCATCCCGGTGTCACTGACGCCGAGCCGCATGTTGACCATGCCGACCGGCGAACTGTCGCTGCGCCACTACCGTTCGCTGATCGAGGATCCGCGCTGGCTGGAGTCCATCCTGCTCTCGATCCGCATCGGTGTGGTCAGCAGCGCGCTTTCCACGGTGCTCGCGCTCACCTTCAGCCTCGGCGTGTGGATGTTCCAGCCGCGCTTCACTGCCGTCCTGGTCGGCTTCGTGCTTTTGCCGATGGTGGTGCCGCCGGTGGTCTCGGCGGTGACGCTCTATTTCCTGCTCACCTCGGTCTCCGGCATCTCGTCCTTCTTCGGTTACGACACCTGGCTGGGTGTCGCGATGGCGCATTCGGTGATGACGGTGCCCTTCGCCACCGTTCTGATCCTGGTCTCGCTCAGCCAGCTCGATCGGCGCATCGACCTCGCCGCACGAGGCTTGGGTGCCAGCGTGTGGGAGCGCGCGACGCGCATCATCATGCCCAACATCAAGTTCGGCATCGTCACCGCGGCGCTCCTCTCCTTCGTGCTCTCTTGGGAAGAGATCGGCGTGACGCTGTTCATCACCTCGGTGAACGCCATCACGCTGCCGCGCCTGATGTGGATGGGCCTGCGCGACAACATCGATCCGGCGATCGCAGCCCTTTCGGTGATCCTGATCATTATCACCGTGCTGGTGCTCGCCGTGCGCAGCGTGATTGCGCGCCGGCGAGCCGCACCGTAAATCCGCGGCTTTGTCCCAAAACGAAAGAGGCCCGCCGGGAGCGGCGAGCCTCTGACGGTGCCAAAGTGTCTGGCCCGTGGTGATCCGGGGGTGTGGATCGCGTAAAAGTCTAGCCACCCGAAGTCCGGCGCGCGATTTACAAATCCGTAAACCTCGGCGTGCCGGGAGCAGGCGGCGGCGGCAGAAAAGTGCTATAATATCATCGGCTTGTGAGCATCCGCGACCGCGCCGGCGCATCATCCTTCAATCAAAAGTGATGGGAGGACTGCGAGAAGTCGGGCCGGATCGGCGACGACGGCGGCCAGCCCGTGACGACATGACGAAATCCGGCCGCTACCGGTTTCTCCGGCAGCAGCATTCTGGCCAGGATCGCGTCCCGGCGAATGAAGTGATGATAAAGTGCGGCCAGGGCAGGTATGCCCGGCCGGCGCATTGCCATCCTGTTGCATCGCGCCTTCAGAGGGCGCGCCGTGCAGGCGAAGGCTGCTCGCCCTCGCCTGCGTCGGAGCCGTTCAGGCGGCCTGCGGCGGCCGCATTCTTTCGACAAGAGCCTGCCGGGCCGGGCCGGCGAGCGGCCTGTCCATGGTCAGCAGCCCGTCGAGCAGAACGAGGAGCTCACGCGCTGCGGACGACTTGCAGGAATAATAGACCATCTGGCGGTCGCGGCGGGTGTCGACCAGGCCAAACCTGCGCAGTTTGGCCAGATGCTGGGAGAGTGCGGACTGGCTGAGTTCGACCTTGTCGGCGAGCGCGCCGACAGACAATTCGCCCTCGGCCAGGTAGTTCATGATGAGCAAACGCTTCTCGTTGCCCATCACCGCAAGAAAGGCTGCCGCGCTTTCTGCGTTGGCGGTAAGTTTCTTGGTCACCATCGGTTTCCCCATGTTCATGCTCTTCCGAGGCCACGGGGGCAATGGCTTCGGAATTCCAGAGCATTTGATGGGCCTGCTCCGACACGCAGTCGGAACCTGCCCTGCTTCTTTGTTCGACCAAAACCCTCCGTAACCCGGTTGCCACCACGTCGGGATCTTGGTCTCGGACAGCCTGCGCCGCGTTGTTGCGCGACGCAAGTTGGCGCAGACTCGGAATAATTCCGCGCTGCTAATGAGTATCAGCGCTTCGTCCTTTCAGCAAGATAGCGAAGCTGGCCCCATCTCCGGGATGCCGTCGGGCAGGACAACGAGACGAAAGCCTGACCGGCAGGGCGCCGCGAAAGACGCACGTTGTCGCCGTTTCCTTGAGGACTCACCCTCGTTTCCGAACCCGTGCTAATGTTTAGCCGGGGAGCAAGGGGGACATGAGCTGGAGGAAGAAGCCCGTGTCCAACATGTCGCGAAACACATTCACGCCCGCCGAGACGGCGCTGTTGGGGCGTGTCTTCGAGAGCGGCCGCATCGATGGAGAAACCGAAGAGCAGAAGGAGGCGCGCGCCTCCCGCATCATCGCCAATTACATGGCCGGCATCACCGATGAGACGGAACTCATCGAACTGTCCCGCAAGCCGCTCGGAAGATAGGCGGCAGCCACGCCCGTTACCGGCGCGCTGCTCACATCCTGTTGAAATATCGGGATGAAACTTGCCGCGCGGTGGCGCGTTTATTATCCGCTCACAACGCATCAGGGGTTTCGCGATGATCCAGGGATGGTTTTCCAGGCCGGTCGAAGTCGCCGTCGGCGTGGCAGGCTCGATCCGACACATCTCCAACGCCCAGCAGGCTGTGGAACTGCTGACGGGCCAATGGCGCGACGCCGGCAGCGCGCAGCATGGCGCGGCGCTGCGCGCCTGCCGCCGGGCTATGAGCGGCGACGTTCCGGCCGACAATGCCAGGGAAGCCTTCATCAGCGCTGCCCGCGAAGCGCATGTGCTGGTCGAATAGTCCCAAGGCGGCATCCTGTCTTCTGTAGAAGAGCGACCGATGCGCGAATTGACCGGACGCTTCCGCGCCGGCCGAAACCGCTGCTTGCTGTCCGGTTCGGTGTAAAACTGGCTGCGCCCAACCTCCCAATAGAGCCCGAAAGCGGTCCCCATCAGCGTGGCGACGGTAATGGTGGGTGCGGGCGCGGCAATCACCATAGAAGGCTTCCCGCGTTCATCCGCCTGTCGGCTCCGATCTCGCCGCGGGCGACAGCGGGGCCGGCGGTCACATGTTTTTTGCGCGGCGCGCCGGCGCAATGAATCCGCTGCGTGAGCCAACTCCGGCCGCCCATCGCTGATCTCTAAAATTCTCCGGAACATTATCGGCAGTTTTTGGTTAATGCGCGGGTCCGCCGATCATCCCGGGCCCGCATCCCAACAGGCGCCTGCCGACGCCGTTGCTTATCAAAAGACCAACATACGAACGGAGCATGTAATGAACGACGTCTGGTTTTCCGAGCCGGTCGTGATCGATTTCGAACCAAGCGGACATCGCAAGGTCTCAAGCTGCTTCGAGGCAGTCGAGTGCCTCGACCTGCGCTGGCCAAGGCGGGCGCGCGACCGCGCCTGGCGGTCGGCAAGCCGCGTCTGCCGCGACGCGCTCGACGGCTTGAGAAGTCCTACCGAAGCCCGCAAAACACTGCGCAAGGCAGCGAAGGCCGCCGGCCTGCTGGCCTGAAGCGTGTCGCGATCCCGTGCGGAAAAATCCGCCACCCGGATCGTGTCGAATTACCGCCAAGGACTTGCTCCCGGCAGCCCGTAAGCCAGAAAATTCGGAACATTGCAGCCGCCGACCTGTTACTTCCCCGTAGTCTCCTGACTACAGGGTTCCAGACCCAAGCCGAGCCCGTTCCGGCTTCCCATCGCCGGGGCGGGCTTGATTTTGTGCGGTATCGGTTGCGGCATCCCGGCGAGTGAGAGCAGCGACCGACGCATACTCTTCAGCACGCCCTTGCGGACATCCTGACGGGGCTACATGAAAACGCCGGCCGCTGGACTTTCGGGGCGCCTGTTGTTCAGGCCCTGCCATTTCAACGAGCCGGCCGCCGGCTCTCAATGCAAAGAGAGAGTCATGGTGAACGGGCGGCTAATATCCACAGGATGCGGCCGATTTGGAAAGAAGATCAGCCAAACCCGCCGAGCACCTCCGGGAATTGTACGGCCATCGCGCCCTCTTCCGCTTGCCTTGCGTAGATCTGGTGCATTTTCGCCGCGTCGTAACGCGCGCGGCGGCGATGCACGTCGTTACCGAAGAGACCGCCGACGGCATCGAAGCGGCGGAGGAAGCGTTTCGTTATCCCGCGCTCGAACGGCAGCCGCTGCCGGAAGGGCTTATTCCAAGGCGTATCCTCTGCCAGATCACGCCAGATCTTGAGGGCTTCAAGCTCGACTCCAATCTGGCTGCCCCAAGGCTTGCCGCCCGCGAAATGCCGTGCATAGGCCTGAGAAAACCGATAATCCCGGGCCCCGTTCGACATCAGATTCCAGTTCGGGTGCATCGTCTGCCATTTGCCCTCGAAGGCGACATTGAGCGCGTTCTGGTCGTTCATTTGTCCGTCAACGGCGAGCTTTCGGGCCTGCTTCAACAGGTCTTCCTCTCGCACCGGCCGCATGTTGAAGACGATAATGCCGGCATTGAAATAGGGCGCGCCCGGTTGCATCGACATCTCGTCTCGGTAACCCGGGCGGAAGTACATGTAGTCGTCGTGGGCCGCTAGCAGGTGCGCGTGGATAGGCTGGTCCACCAGATCGGCAATGTCGCGGTTGAACAGAACGTCGCAGTCGATATGTGCGATGCGATCGTATACCGCGAATTCGCTGAACCGGTCGGCGAACAGGCGGATGAAGGTGGCGACGCTCCCCGGCCGAAAACGGTAGCCCGAGTCAGCCATGAAGTTCGTCACGTCCACGATCCGGACACGGTCTTTCAGCAACCGATACGCAATGCCGACATCGTCCTCATTTGCCCCGAGATGCATGATGAAACCAGGCGTCGTTTTGCGCGAAACGTCGAGAATTCTGCGCGCTGCTAGGCATGCATACGGAAAGTACTTGGCATCTGCCGCCAGAAAAAAACACGAATTGGTCATTTGAACCGTTTGTGGGCCTATTTAGCCCTAGTGCCTGTCACAAAATGCTTCTCGATGAAAGTTTCGATGGGACCAGTGAGGGCGCCCGCCTCTCTTTTTATTTTATCGTCCTCCCACTCCCACCACCGGATTGCCAGCAGCTTCGAGATGACGTCTTGCGAAAAGCGATATCTGATGAGCCGGGCTGGAGACCCGCCTACGATCGCATAGGTCGGCACGGCCCTAGTGACCACCGCCCCGGCGCCTACCACCGCGCCATCGCCGACCTCAACTCCTGGTAAAATTATGGCGCCGTGGCCGATCCAGACGTCGTTGCCGATCGTGATGCCGCCTGGTTTGCCGCCATTTCCGATCGGCTCCGGTTGGTTCAGTATCCGGCTGTGGATTGGAAATGAGGTGGCGCTGCCGGTCGAATGCTGACCGGAGCACATGAAAAGCACGTCACCCGCGATCGAGCAGAAGGCCCCTACTTGCAAAGGTGATTCCTTCGATGGGAACAGAACCTTTCGCCACGTCACGCCGTAAGTGTGGCGGCCGATAGCAACATTCTCCGGAAGTTTAGAGCTGGCATCCCGCAACCATTTGGAAAAGATAGACATATGCAGAGCTCCCCGCAGCCCTTCTGCGATTTAGCAGTAAATGAGCCAGCCATAGCTCTCGTGATTCTCAGCCTGAGATCAGCCCCAGCCCAAGTCTATATTGGTAATCCCGTCTCTACTGATGCGGTCGCGAAGCACGGCGATCCGATTGGCCAAATCCAGCGAAAGCCTTTCGTGCGTCTCCACCAGAACATGACCGATGGACCGATGGATGCCGTCATCGAGCATGGACTCGATGCATTCCGCTTCCGCACCCTCAATGTCCATCTTAACAACGGCAATCGGTTCCTCGATCCCTCTCAGAAACTGCACGAGATCGATCACTTCGACTTCAACGGCGGGGCCGTTCGCGTGCTCGGGCACCTCGAACAGAGATGACCACTCGGTCATCCGGACATTTTTCGTGTCGGGCCTCTGATTAAGGATTGCCGTCCTCGCGGAGCCGCCTACCGCTTTTGGAATGATCGTTACCCGCTCGTCATTGCCGAACCGGCCCTTCAATATCTTGAGAGCCCTAGGGTCCGGCTCAAAGGCGATTACCTTCATGCCATAGCTGAGAGCGTGCCGGGTAACGTCGCCTACATTGGCCCCGAGGTCGATGAAAAGGCCATGGCGCGGAAGGGATTTCATCAGCTGATGAAAGTCGAACTCAGCCTGCCTCTTCGGACGCGGCGGACAATGCCATCTGCGATACAGATGCCAGCGCAATACAAATTCGAGATAACTTTCCTGTAACACTCTGAGTCCGTCTGCCCTTCGGCGCGGATATACTGGGCACCGCGCGCGTCTTCAAGCATCCAAATTCGTCAAGGCGCCGTGTTTCCACTTGGATCAGACATTCAGGTCATCGGCGGGCGATCACCTCGGGAACGATCGCTTTCATGCCATCATCTACCGTTCCGTGGGTGTCGAAGCAGGCGCTGAGCGCGAACTCGCCGCCGCTTCGGCCGCAAGGGGAAACCGCGAAAAGGATTGAAAGTTGGAAATCGGTTCTTTTCGAGTTGGAACGCTTTAGCCTGGAAAGCGCTAAGTGGTTGAAATTAATGGCGATCCCGGCAGGATTCGAACCTGCGACCATCGGCTTAGAAGGCCGGTGCTCTATCCAGCTGAGCTACGGGACCGCTGGCCGGCCGGAGCCGGCTGATGCGACTGCGCGGATGGATCTAAAAGGATGATCCGCTCCGATTTTTGTTACGCAATTCCGGACGGAAAACCGCTGTGCACTTTTCCTGGGATTGTCAATGGGTCCAGGGCGTCCTGCGGTCATAGCGGAAATTGTCCGAATAGGAAATCTGCCGGCGCTTCGGCTCCTTCGGCTCCTCGACACGATAGGCAATGCCCTGCTTCTCGGCATAGGCGACCGCCTCTTCCCTGGTATCGAAGGTGAGTCGCACCTGGCTCAGCATATCGCCGGACGAGGTGTAACCCATCAGCGGGTCGATCTTCTTGCGCTGGGCTGGATCGAATTCCAGCACCCAGTGGCCGGTCTTGGCCTTGCCGGACTGCATCGCGGTTTTGGCTGGGCTGAAAATGCGCGCGGACATGGCCACCTCTTTGCCGCCCGAAGACCGGGCAATCATTTAGCGCGCGCCAAAAGGCCGAATGGAGCCTTAGGCCACGCGCCAGCCCGTCAATACTGTGCAACGGCGCCGGCGGCAAGGCCATACGCAGCCACGGCTTGGCCAGCGGAGGTCGGAACCTCGCGCCAGCCCGGACATTAACCGAAAAGAGAGGCGACCAGCACAGCCGGTCCAAGGTTGCGGGGCCTTCGTTATGTCCGCCTCGCGTCGCCATGCCCTCAACAAGCCTGGACAGTCCGCCATGACCATGACAACCGAACATCCCGTCCTGCAGCTGGCCGTGCTTGTCGGCAGTCTGCGGGCCCAATCCTACAGCCGCAAGATCGCCAAGGCGCTGGCGGCCCGCGCACCGGATTCGCTGCGCTGCCGCTTCATCGAGATCGGCGAGCTGCCTTTGTATAATCAGGATCTCGAGGGCGAGACGCCGCCTGCCGCCTGGTCGGCGTTCCGCGCCGCCATCGGGGAATGCGACGCGGTGCTGTTCGTCACGCCGGAATACAACCGCTCGATCCCGGGCTGCCTGAAGAACGCCCTCGACGTCGGCTCACGCCCCTCTGGCAAGAGCGTCTTCAAAGGCCTGCCCGCCGGCGTCGTCAGCGTCAGCCCAGGCAAGATCGGCGCCTTCGGTTCCAACCAGGCGCTCAGGCAGACCTTCGTCTTCCTCGACATGCCGGTGATGCAGCAGCCGGAGGCCTATATCGGAAATGTCGCCGAGCTGCTCGACGACAGCGGCGCGGTTAAGAACAGCGACACGGCCGCCCTCCTGAAAGATTTCATCGAGGCGCTGGAGACGTGGATCAGAACCGTGCGGCCGGGCGGCTCGTCCTTCGACGCCTTCATGAAGCAGCGTGAGAAGATCGCCGAGGATTATGTCAACGGCAATGCTACGTCGTTGAAGGCAATCGTGACGCATAGCGAGCCGGCCACCTTCTTTTCGCCGCGCGGCGACCATCTCGAAGGCGCCGATGCCGTTGCCGGCCGATACGAGCGCGACGCCGCCAGCTTCCACCAAGGCGGCAGCACCGACATCGAGGTGCTGCAGGCCTCCGCGAGCGGCGATCTCGCCTTCTGGACTGGACTGCAGCATGCGAAGGCGCGCATGGGCAAGAACGGACAGCCGGCCGAGATGACCTTGCGGGTGACGGAAGTGTTCCGGCTGGAGGACGGCGCCTTCAAGCTGGTGCATCGCCACGCCGACCCCGCCAACGGATAATCTCCCTATCCGCGACACAATGCCGGGCTCTTTGCAACCACGGCCTATTCCCATTGCCTCGTCAGCGGCATATGTCGGATACATGGCCGTGGCACGTGAGAGCCATGACGACGATAAAGACAAGAATGGGCATGGAAGCGGAAATCTCGTCGGGTTGGACCGGCGAGCCGGCGATCCTCGAAGGCGCGATCGTGATCGGCGCCGGCGCGGCCGGATTGGCGGCGGCCTACGCCCTGATCGAGGCCGGGATCGCCACCGAGATCCTCGAGCGCGAGGGGCGGCTGGCCGAGCCCTGGCACCACCGCCATGAGAACCTGCATCTCAACACGCATCGCGACCTCTCAACGCTGCCCGGCGTTTCATTTCCGCAAGGCACGCCCGCCTTTCCGCACCGCAGCGCGGTGATCCGCCTGTTCAACGACTTCGCCCAGACGCACCGGCTGCCGATCGCCTTCGGCGTCGTCGTCGAGGAAATCGATTTCCGCGGCGATCACTGGCTGCTGAAGACCAGCACGGGACCGCGAGCGGCGCGCCACGTGGTGATCGCCACCGGGCGCGACCGACAACCCTTTATCCCGGCCTGGAAAGGCATGAAGGATTTTTCGGGCAAGATCGTCCATTCGGCGCATTTCGGCCGGGCGAGCGACTATGCTGGGACAAAAGTGCTGGTGGTCGGCGCCGGCAATTCCGGCTTCGACGCGCTCAACCATCTTTCCGGGGTCGAGACCGGGCAGATGTGGCTCTCGGCGCGCAACGGGCCGTCGCTCCTGCCCAAGCGCATCGGCAAGATCGCCGTGCATCGTTTCTCGCCCGTCATGGCGAGACTGCCTGCCCGGCTCGCCGATGCGGTGATGGCGGCGACGCAGCGGCTGGTCTTCGGCGATCTCGGGAGGTACGGCCTGCCCCCCGCCCCGTCCGGCGGCGCCAGCCGCCTCGGCTCGGACTATACGGCGATCGCCGCCGATGACGGTGCGGTCGACGCGATCAAGGCCGGCCGCATCATCGTCGTGCCGCAGGTCAAGGAATTCAGGCACGACGGCGTCGTTCTCGAAAGCGGCCAGTCGATCGCGCCTGACATCGTCATTGCCGCCACCGGCTACCGCACCGGGCTGGAGGCGATGGTGGGCAGGCTCGGGGTGCTCGATGCCAAGGGGGTGCCGCTGTTCAACGGCCCGGCGAACGACCCGAAACTGCCCGGCCTCTGGTTCACCGGCATGCGGCCGAGCATTCGCGGCTGCTTCGCCAATGCGCGCATCCAGGGCGCGGCGATCGCCGGCAGGATTGCCAAGCAAAGGCGCTGAGGCGCTAGTCTGCGCGCGAGGCTTCCGTTTTGGGCCGGCCGCGGAAGCTTTATATGCCGCGAGCGTCGGAGTACGGCGCGGCCTGGTAGGCACCTGATTTGGGATCGCGAATTGCCATTTGGCTCAAGCCGCTAGACGGGCGCCGCTCGCGGCTCGTCGGCGACACCAGCCGCCGCGCCGCAACGCGACAAGTCCTATTGCGAAACCGCGCAAAGCGCATATTGTCGAGCATGGTCGGGGATCGTACCCGGCGGTCGAAGGGGGCGATCGACGCGGTGCTGCGTTAGGCGATTGGGTCAAGGACTCGATGCAGCAAGGGGCTATGAGTGTTACGGCCACAGGGCGCGGCCAGCGTGAGCAAGCCGACGGCGATATTGCCCGCGAGCAAACCGTCCTCTTTCGCCTCACCGACCGACTTTACCGCGCCCATGGCCTCGTCGAGATCTACGATGCGGCCCTCGATGCCATATGCGACGCCCTCGGTTCGTCGCGCGCCTCGATCCTGAGATTTGACAACCACGGCGTCATGAGCTTCGTCGCGTGGCGCTCACTGTCTGAAGAATACCGCAAGGCTGTCAACGGCCACACGCCGTGGACAAGCGATCAGCGCGACGCCGAGCCCATCTTTGTCGAGGATATTCGTTTCAGCGGTGAATCTCAGCAACTCATCGACACGGTCCTCGGCGAAGGCATCGAAGCGCTGGCCTTTATCCCGCTTGCCAGCTCCCGCGAGCTCATCGGCAAGTTCATGGTCTACTACCCAGCCCCCCATAGCTTCACCGATCGTGAACGCGAACTTGCGTTGACCATTGCCCGCCAGCTCGGGTTTGCGATCGAACGGGACCAGGCGGAAACCACTGCGGCGCGGCTGAGCGCGCTTGTCGAATCCTCGGATGACGCGATCATCGCGACGGATCCCGACGGCATCGTCACGGACTGGAACGGTGGCGCCGAGCGGCTCTACGGCTACCCCCGCGCGGAAATTGTCGGTCGTTCGCTCATGTTGTTGATACCGCCCGATCGCCGGAACGAGGACCGGGATATTCTGGCGCGCATTCGAGATGGAGAGCATGTCGAGCATTTCGAGACCGTTCGCCTGCAAGGACGGCAGCATCGTTCCCATCTCTTTGACCGTTTCCCCCATCGCGGACGCGTCGGGCGCAATTGTCGGTGCCTCCAAGATCGCCCGCGGCATCTCCGAGCGGCTGCGCGCGCAAGAGCAGCGGGAGATACTGCTCCGCGAGATGGACCACCGTGTGAAGAACCTCTTCGCCATCGCAAGCTCGATCGTCAAGTTGAGCGCCTCGGCCGCCGAAACGCCGGCGGCGCTCGCCTCGATCGTGTCTGACCGCCTCGGCGCCTTGGCGCGTGCGCATGCGCTGACGATGCTCACGTCTGGTGGCCGCTCTGCTCAGGTCTCCACGAGCCTGCATACATTGGTGAACGCGATCCTCGCGCCATACCGCCATGTGGCCGATGAGCATCCCCGCTTCGCGATCACCGGCATCGATATTCCCGTGCCCGCGGCAATGATCACGCCACTTTCCCTCCTGCTGCACGAATTCGCCACCAACGCCGCCAAACATGGCAGCCTCTCGGCGGCCGCCGGCTCAATAGAGATCGATTGCGCCAATCGGGACGGCAAGGTGCTTATTCAATGGCGAGAGGTTGGAGGACCAGCTCCCGTCGCAACCGAAGAAGAAGGTTTCGGGAGCCGCCTGGTCCGCGTCGCCGCGAGCCAGCTTGGCCAAGTCGAGCGAAACTGGGACCCGGCCGGCGTCACTATCGAGGTCACGCTTGACGGCGAAAGATTTTCTGCCTGACGACCAGAAGGCCGAGCTGAGGTGGGGATCTCCTCGGTCGGGTCGACCAATCGAGCATGACAGTCGGGCTAGTTCATGTCCCTAGCGGCGTCTTCGATCAGCTTGACAACCAAATTGCGAAACCTCTCGCCGGACCTGTTCCCTATATTTCCAACATCCTCAGCGACCATACCGGGTGAAGAAACCGAAACCTCCCCACTGACGTGAACGTTGACGGTGAATAGCCTTCCGGCGGTGTTTTTCACTTCCGGCTTTCGGTAGATTCGAAACCGAACAGAGGGCGTCAGCGCTTTGTCACGGCCCCGCGGTGCGGTGTCTATGTCGATCGTCATCTCCCCCGACACTTCTGCCTTGGCCGCTGCCAACGACGCAACAACGACATCGTCCAGCCAGGCCCTGGCTTGGGTGCCAAAATCCGGCACCGTGGCGTTCGCATCCTCCTTTTGCTGGCGAGGAGCTTTCTTGCCGCGCTCAAGGGCTTCTTTGAACTTAGCCACCTAATCGCCTCCGACTTGTCAGCCTATAAAGCGGCGCTCACATTGGTCACCGCCCTGCCAATCAATAAAACGCGCGCCATCCCAGTGCGTTGCAATGAACAGCCCTTCGGCGCGCGGTTGATGGATCGACGGGGGCGACGCGCGAAGGTTTGCTGGCAACGGAGCGTTCTTGGGCTCCGCCGTCAAAAGGCAACGTTGCGATGCTGCTGCATAGAGGCATCCGGGCCTAAGCTTATTCAATTAAATCAATAGGTTATATAAAACCATCACATGGCACCGTCAGTAGGGCAAGACGGCGACGATCGGACGTCCAGGGTTCTCATCCAGGTTGAGCGCGCGTGAGCCGCTTGCGTCCCGCCCGGCAGCCAGGTGGTACCTCTTTATCAATGCTTCACCATAGCAACAGCGGTCCCGGAACCTTTCCGATTGCTGCGAACTTCTGGAATTCCATGAATCCCAAAGTGAAGGACTTCGGCATGAAAGTCACTGCAGCAGGCATCGACCGCATCAAGATCGGCAACGCCGACGCGAGTGGCCAGGGCGCGCATTTCGTCGTTTGGCTTTATCTTCAGGTCGACGAAGGCGGCACACAAACCGGTCAGGAACTGGTGGTGTCGGTCCCGTACGACGCGCAGATGACCTTTGATGAAATCGCTACCCAGGCTTTCGAGAAGGCGCACGCCCTGCTTCTCGCCTGCTGCGAGATCGATAAGTCCATGTGGTGGAAACAGTTCAACCACAGCCTTGCGCCGCTGCCTGAGTGGACGCCCGGCGCGCAGTAGTCGGGCGCGGCCGATGCCGGTGCTAAGCCTTGGCAATGAATGCCTCAGCCGGCCAATTCGGAAAGTTCGTCGGCCGCTTCCTCAAGACCTTGCGCCGCCGCTCGCTCGAGCCAAAGGCGGCCGACTGCCGGGTAGTGCTCTCCGGCTAGGCCCTTCGAGAAATATCGGCCGAGCATCAGTTGGGCCTGCCCGTGCCCACGCTCGGCCGCGGCCGCAAACCATTTCTGCGCCGCCACGTGATCGACCGGCAGTCCCTCGCCGGAGCTCTGCAGCGCGCCGAGAGCAAACATTGCGCCGGCATGGCCGTCGGCAGCAGCCCGTCGGAACAGCTGTATTGCGGCTTCGGGAGAGCGTTTGCCTCCGCTCCCATTGAGCAGCATCTCAGCAAGTGCCACTTGCGCATCGAGCATGCCGCCTTCGGCCGCTTGGGCAAACCAGGCACGAGCCTGTTGCGCGTCGGCAGCCACGCCGCGCCCGTCCCTGAGAATGCGCGCATACATGTACTGAGCCTCAGCCACGCCTTCAGCCGCGCGCCTCAGCCATTGCGCGGCGCGAGTTTCATCCTGGTGCACGCCGACGCCTTTGGCGAAACACAGCCCGAGATTGAAGGCGGCGATAAGGTCGCCCGATAATGCGGCCGCCTCGAACCACCCCGCTACGCTCTTGATATCGTCCGGCTCGCCGGCTCCCTGAAGAACAAGATTGGCCAGATCGACTTGCGCTGCCCGGTTCCCGCTGCTTGCGGCGGTGCGCAGCCAATGCGCTCCCTCTTGCTCGTCCCTGGCGACACCGTTTCCCGTCAGGTAGAGAGAGGCCAGCGCGCGAGCGGCGGCCTGGTGACCCCCCTCGGCCGCACGACGATACCAAATTGCCGCCTCTGAAAAGTCCGGCGGCCGGCTCTTCACGTTACGATCGCCGATAAGATTCGCCGCCTCGACGTTGCCCGCCAATGCCGCACGCCGTATCCAGGCCTCTCCGGTCACAGGATCCTGATCGCCGAGGCTCCCGTCGATAAGCGCCAGACCCAATCGGAATTGGGCCGCAGGAAGCCCTTTCTCCGCAGCTGACTGGTATAATCGCGCCGCACCCGCAATGTCGCCTGCGACGCCGCGGCCGTGTTCGGTCAGGATCGCGAGAAGATAGATTGCCGTCGGCAAGCCAGCATCCGCCGCCCGCCGGACCTCATCGGCAATCCTGGACCGGTCTGCCGACAAACCTCGCCGTGCCAGCGACAGGGCAAAACCAAGGCTTCCTTCGGCGCAGCCGGCCGCGGCCGACCGCTCGTACCACCTGTAGGCAGCATCCGCATCGCGCATTGGTTCGGGACCGCTGGTCAGGATGTAGCCGAGGAGTGCCTGGCCGGTGGCGGAGCCCGCCTCGGCCGCCTTCGTGGCAAGGTCGAGCGCTGACGCAAAGTCTGGCTCGCTCGTGGTGTCCTCGAAGAACAGGCGTTCCGACTCGGAGCCCTTGTCAGCCTCGGCTGTCGCCATCCCGGTCACGTAAAGTGCGGCGAGAAGCGCCTGCGCATCAGCGCTCCCGTGATCCGCTGCTCGCCGCAGCCAGCGCGTCCCCTCTGCCCGGCTGGGCGGCACGCCGGAACCTTCGAGATAGCAACGCGCGACCCGATACTCGGCCTGGCCTATGCCCGCACGCGCAGCCGTGGCGAAGAGCGGAAAGGCCTCGGTGGGCTTGCCATTTTCAGCAAGCTGGATCGCCCTGCGCAATGCTACGGATGGGCTAGCCAAACCAGTCAGGCGATCCAGAATTGTCATCGATGCCAGCCTCTGGCTGCTCCGGTTCCTCTTGAGCTGCAGACTACGGCTCGCGCATCGCTTCCTGACCGATCGGGAGCATCACCCCAAGCATGTATTTGAGCACCGTGCGCCGGCCGACCTGAACGTCGGCGGTCACCGGCATGCCGGGGGTGAGGGCAAACCCGGCGGGTACGTCATGCAGCGCGACCTGATCGATGGAAATGCGCGTCCGATAGAACGGTTCTGTGTTCGAGGGCAGCATTGCCAGCGAACTGTCTGGATCGCGGGCTTGCTCCTGAGCGGAGAAGGAATCCGGACTGAGCGTGCGCACGGTGCCGTGAGCGAGGCCGTATTGCGAATAGGGGAAGGTATCGAACTTGATGACGACAGGATCGCCGACATGGACGAAGCCACTGCTTCGGCCGACGACATTTGTCTCGATCTCGAGCGGCGCCTTGGCGGGCACCAGCGTGATCAGGCGCTCGCCCGACTGCAGGACCGAGCCGACCGACACCTTTGCCACGGACTGGACAATGGCATCTCCTTCGCTTTTCAGCTCGACCAGTTGCTTGCGCAGCTTTGCCTTGTTGAAGAGCTCGCGCGCGTCGGACATGCGAGAGCTCGCCTCCGACAAACCTTGCGAGACTTCCGCGCGCCAGCCTTGAATGTAGCCGGCGCGGTCGGCGGCTACCGCAGCCTGCTGGCGCCTGGCAGCTTCCGCCGTCTGCACGGCGTTGCCGAGCGCGCGCGACATTTCGGCCGAATTGTCCTCGGCCAGCAGGGTATTGAGGCGGCTCCCGACTTGCCTTTCTTCCAGCTGCTTGCGCATCTGTTCTATCGATGCCGCGACGGAGAGCCGCTGCCGGTAGCCAGCGGCATCAGATTGCGCGCGCGAGATCACGGAAGTGAGTTCATCGCTTTGCCGATCGAAATTCTCCAGCTTGGCCTCGTAGACCGCCTTGCGGCGCTCGAAGATCGAGGCCTGCAGGGTCCAGCTGGGGTCGAGGCCGTCATAGTTGAACTCCTTGCCGTCGGCCTCCGCCTTCAACCGTGCCACTTCGGCCTCAAGCGTAGAGACCTGCATCCCCAGGGCCTGCAGGTCTGCCGAGGCGAAGGTCGAATCGAGGCGCGCAAGCAATTGGCCGGCCTGCACATGCTGTCCTTCGCGCACTTCGATCGAGCGGACAATCGCCGTCTCCAGCGGCTGCACTATGATGTTGGGCGATTGTGAAACCACGAGCCCCCTCGTCGTCACGACCTGGTCGACCGGTATCAGTCCGGCCACGGTGATCAAGACGATCACGAGGCTCGAAATCATCCATACGATGCCGCGCGCCGACCGAGGAATCGGCGCATTGGAGACGGCAGTCGACGGCCATTGGAACTCGAGTATGGCCGGCGTCGTCGGATCGTTCGCTTTCGCTCGGCGCCAGCGAGCCTGGCGGACGGTGAGCGAGGTGCTACTCATG
Organism: Mesorhizobium sp. WSM3864; assembly: GCF_002294955.1. Taxonomy (NCBI): domain Bacteria; kingdom Pseudomonadati; phylum Pseudomonadota; class Alphaproteobacteria; order Hyphomicrobiales; family Phyllobacteriaceae; genus Mesorhizobium; species Mesorhizobium sp. WSM3864. The sequence continues at coordinate 3,448 of NZ_NSGD01000031.1, read as the reverse complement.
GCTTACCAGTCCTCGTGTCGAAGTCATGCTTGGCGAGACGACCATTTCAATCTCGATCCCGCTGCGGCACGACATCGTCAAACCAATCGCGGCGGTACGGCCGCCGGCCGCGCGCCGCGGTTATCCAAATGTCGGTTCTGCTGCGACCACAGCTGGCGATAGAGCCCGCATCGTTCGAGCAGGACGGTGTGCGAAGCGACGTCGAGAACCTTGCCCTGCTCCATGACCAGGATCTGGTCGCAGTCGGTGAGCGAGGACAGCCGATGCGAGACGATGATCATGGTGCGCCCGCTGGCGATACGCATGAGATTGGCACTGACGACCGCTTCGCTTTCCGGGTCGAGAGCACTGGTGGCCTCGTCGAGAATGAGGATGGTCGGATCGTGGATGAGGGCGCGCGCGATCGCCAGCCGTTGCTTTTGACCGCCCGACAGGTTGGGCGAACCTTCCTCGATGTAGGTATCGTATCCGTTCGGCATGCGTTCGATAAATTCTTCCGCGCCGGCCAGATGCGCGGCACGCATGGCATCGGACAGCGTCAAGCCTGCGCGCCCGGCGATGATGTTGTCGCGGATCGACCCGCGGAACAGGAAATTGTCCTGGAGGACCACGCCGAGCCCCTGGCGAAGATGACGCAGGTTGATTTCCTTGAGGTCGACGCCGTCCAGCTTCAGGAACCCGCTGTAATCCCGGTTGATCCCCTGCAGCAGGCGCGCGATGGTCGATTTTCCCGACCCGCTCCGCCCGACAATGCCGAACATGGTCCCAGCCGGAATGTGGAAGCTGACCCGGTCGAGGGCGGGCGTCTTGGTACCGATGTAGCTGAACGTCAGATCGCTGAACGTAACTTCGCCGAGGAGCCTTGGCCGCAGACCGAGGGAGTTCGAACTCGTCTCCAACGGCCGGTTAAGGACGGATGCCGCCTCGCCGATCGCCGCTCCCACCTCCTCGTAGTCTTCGATCAGCCGCACCAATCCGACCAGCGGTTGCGCGACGCGTTGGGAGATCATCATGAAGGCGAACAGACCGCCGACCATATAGCCGGAACTGTCGTTCATCGCGAGATAGGCGCCAATCAGCATGGTGCCGAGCACCATTACGCGTTCAATTGGCGTAACCAGGGTCTGCGGCCAGCTGGCGAACTGCCCGAAGGAGAGACGCGCGCTTCCCGCCTCCGCCACCTGCTGGTCCCAAAGCGCCTTGCGTTGCGGCTCGAGCCCAAGCGCCTTCACGGTCTTTATGCCGACAACAGTTTCGCCCAGCGCCGCCGACTTCCAGGTCTCGGCCTCGATCACCCGCTGGTACCTTCGGCGCAGCGGCTTGAGGAAAGCAAGGATGATCAGCATGATCACCGCTGCGCAGGCAACGACGATCCAGGCAAGCTTCACGTTGATATAGAACATCACCGGCAGCAGCACGCAGAGGGTGATCAGGTCCAGGAACGTGCCGAGCAGTTTGCCCGTCAGAAACTCGCGGATTCGATAGACCTGCGCGAGGTGATACATTGTCTCGCCAGCGGGATGACGCTCGAAATAGTCGAGCGGCAGGCGCAGGAGGCGGCTGAAAACGTGCAGCTGCAGCTTGGTGTCTAGGCGGGCTCCGACGACGTTGATGATCAGTCGCCGCGCGTGGCCCAGGAGCGTCTCGTATGCGAAGACGACAGCGACTATGGCCGACAAGAGCAACAGCGTCGAGACACTGTTGAACTGCAATACCTTGTTGACCACCGTCATGACGATGAGCGGCGGCAAAATGGTCAGAACGCTGAGTGTGAAGGAGGCGATGGCCACGTCGCGAAGCGGCCGGCTTTCGAGCCGCACCAGTTCGGCGATCCAGCGAAGGGTGAAAGGCGCATCCGCGGCAACATAGGATCGCGCGTTTCGCAGCAGCACCGCCTCGCCCGTCCACACCTGCGACAGGCGCAACTCGTCGACAGCGGTGGATGGACCATCGTCGGGCGCTTCCGGACTTTTGAGGAAGACCACGTTGCGCTCGGCGCTCGCCCCGGTGAGGAGACCGGCGCCGCCGTCGCTGAACAAGAGAACGACCGGTCCGGTATCTTGAAAGCGCAACAGGTGTGACCAGCGAACACGCACTGCCCGGGACCACATGCCGCCGTTCTGCGCCCATTCCGACAGGTCGGTAGCGCTTGGAAACGGGCTTGCGCTCGCTGCCCTGAATTCGTTCGGATCGAGCTCGATACCGTGATAGCGGGCGACCCGGAGCATCGCCTTGAGGCGCGGCCCGACCTGGTCGAACTCGGCGGGGCCACCGGGGCTCCGCCCCGTTTCGCTGGTGCCGCCGGGCATGCCGGTCGGGTCGGCCGCGGTCCCGGCACGCAGCTCCACAGGCTGGATTTCAGCACTCCCAGGAACGTTCACCATGGACTCGCCTTCGGGTAGGCAGGCGGTGGTTCGACATTGCCCGCGGCGGACCAGTACCGCCGGAATCTCTGGTGGCGCTGATGATACTCCACGGCGGTCGGTCGCGCGAGCCCCTTAACCACTCGGAAAGGCCGAACGCGCAGGCCTTGCCTTTCGGCAAAGCCCACGCGCCCGCTTCTCAGCTTTGGACCGGCTTCTATCGTCGTCTGTCCGGTCGCCATTCCTCTTCACTCATGCTCAGTCATGCGGCTTCAGAATGTCCTTCAGCGCCTTCTTCACCGTGTCGTCGCTGTTGGCGAAGCCGGCACCCTGCTTGTTCTGATCCGAGGTCAGGTCGGTGCTTGCACCCAACGGCTTGTTCTGGTTCTGACCAAATCCCCTGATCGTGGTGAGAACATTCAGGAGGTCGGTCGTCACCGAACCGGCGGCCTGGCTGACAAGCTGACGGAACGACGCATGGCTGACGGCATCACTGTCGGTCGAGCCGGATTGCAGGAACTGCGTCGTGTCCTTGAGCCCGAGCGAGTTGGCCGTGACCGCGGCGGTGCGATGGCCAGGCGAGCCATCGGCATCAGTGCCATCTTTGGGATGTCCCTTCCCAGGATTGCTGCTGTCGTTGTGGTCAGGATCATTGCCATGGCCGTTGTTGCCTTTGTCGCGATCACCGGTCTCGCCGCCGGGGCCGGTCGCTCCGGTCGGGCCCGTTGCGCCGCCCGGCCCAGTAGCACCCGTCGAGCCGGTTGCACCCGTTGCGCCGGTCGCTCCGGTCGCGCCAGTTGCTCCGGCAGCTCCAGTCGCACCGGTGGCTCCGGTCGCACCTGTCGAGCCGGTTGCTCCGGTTGCACCCGTAGCGCCGGTCGCTCCGGTCGAGCCGGTAGTTCCGGTCGCACCGGTCGAGCCCGTGGCACCCGTAGCGCCGGTCGCTCCAGTCGCGCCAGTTGCTCCGGTAGCTCCAGTCGCACCGGTGGCTCCGGTCGCACCGGTTGCTCCGGTCGAGCCCGTTGCTCCAGTCGCACCGGTGGCTCCGGTCGCACCTGTCGAGCCGGTTGCTCCGGTTGCACCCG
>NZ_NSGD01000030.1:0-31313 GCF_002294955.1 Mesorhizobium sp. WSM3864 | reverse complement strand
ACCTGTTCGACCCGCTACAGTGCAGAAACTTCTTCAAAGCTGCCGGATATGAGGCCAATTAAACGCGACGTGCTTTAACGCCTGACGCCTATTTTGGCGAGCAAGGCAGTCAGCAATTGTGCGCCCGTCATAGCCGGCAGCGCCGTCTGTTGGCGCTCGCCTCTAGTGCCGCGGCGTCGAAACCCAATTTAATTCGCACACAAATGTTTCAGGCCGCTCCGGCTTCGTGAAGCATTTCACCGTCTGCGCGCAATCGCCTGGTTACAGACGCACCTCAAAAGCGGCGCCCGGAGGGCGGCCGCCAATTCTGCCGCTGCTTTGTGGAGGTTGCGATGTTTAAGAGCCTTAACCGAATCCGCGCCGCGTTCGCGCAGGCGAGCAGGCGCCGCAGGACGACGCGGGAGCTGAACGAACTGCCGCCGGAGATCCGCAAGGACATCGGATGGCCCGATACGGCCCGGGACGACGAGATTCGATTGCCGTTCTAGTGCATGTTGCCCAAGAGTGCGGAACGGTTTTGGGATATGGGCATGCGTCAGCAAAGCTCGGCCTGCGGTGACGTGATGCCGGCAGCACGGGACGACCAACACGCCGTCCGCGCTGCCTGGCCAGGCCGTCAGCCGGCGGGCTTGTAGGCGCCGGCAGCCTTGTTGGCGGCAGCGAGCACCGCCTTCATGTCGAGTTCTTCGAGGACGACCAGCTCGCTCAACGAGCCGCTCGCGCGCACGGCAAGAGCCATGCCCATCCCGGCGACCTGGTCCGGCACCTCGCCATTGACGACGACGTCGTAAATGCCGCGCGTGAACATGACGCTGCTCATCCTGCCGCCGACGCTTTCAAAGAGCGCCTGGATTGCAGCTTCGCGGTTCGATCCCTGCATCAGCCCTTTGGCGGCATGGGGTTCGTAACTTGCCAGTATGGTGACCTTCATGGCTATCTCCTCCAAATATCATTGCCTCAGGCTGCTCAATGGTTTGAGCAGCCGAGGTGCTTGTTGTTTCACTGACATTTGACCTGGTCACGGACCGCCCGGGCACCATGGCCAACAGGCGGTTCAGCCGGAGCACGGCTTCGGCTTGCGACAATATGCGCCTATTCTAATATTACGACAATCCCGCGATGAGCGGACCGCCGTCGTGTCAGATATCTCCGTCAGGATATGTGGGCCAAATGTCGTCAGAGCGATGCGCCATGGCCGTTTTGTGTATTCACGCGACGGACGTGGCCTGATAATAGGTCAACGAAGCTGACCTAAATGCTACCCCTGAACGAAGCACTGCGGGAGGTGCGCTTTGACCCTGTTGAACCTTCTGGCCTCGCGCTCCTCGCGCATGAAGGCCTCGGAAATCCGCGAGCTCCTGAAGCTGCTCGACCAGCCCGACATCATCTCATTCGCCGGCGGTATTCCCGATGCCTCGCTGTTTCCGGCCGAGGCCATCGGCGATGCCTATCAGGCCGTGCTCGGCGGCGCGGAAGCGGGAGCCGCGCTGCAATACCAGGTCAGCGAAGGTTTTCTGCCGCTGCGCAAATGGCTGGCCGGCTATATGGGCAGGCTCGGCATCCGATGCGACGAGGGCAACATCTTCATCACCTCCGGCTCGCAGCAGGCACTCGATTATCTCGGCAAGCTGTTTCTGTCGCCCGGCGACACCGCGCTGGTCACCTGGCCGACCTATCTCGGCGCGCTGCAGGCCTTCAACGCCTACGAGCCGCGTTACGACCGGCTGAACATTGCCGGCGGCAACATGACGCCGGATGCCTATGGCGCGGCCGCCGCGGCTAACGGCGGCAAAGTGAAATTCGCCTATCTGGTGCCGGATTTCGCCAACCCGACCGGCAACACTCTGGATAGCAAGCGGCGCGAGGCGGTGCTCGACCTCGCCGGCGAGCTCGACATCGCCGTCATCGAGGACGCCGCCTATCGGGCACTGCGCTATGATGGCGAGGCGGTGCCGCCGATTCTGGCGCTGGATTGTGCCCGCTCGGGCGGCGTCGACAATGCCCGCACGCTCTATTGCGGCTCCTTCTCCAAGATCCTGTCCCCAGGCATGCGCGTCGGCTGGGTCTGCGCCCCGCGCCATGTGGTGGAAAAGCTGGTGCTGATGAAACAGGCCTCCGATCTGCACAGCCCCTCGATCAACCAGATGGTCATGCATCGCGTTGCCGAGACCATCTTCGACGCCCAGGTGGAGAAGCTGATCGGTGCCTATCGCCGTCGCCGCGACGCGTTGCTCGGCGCGCTCGAGGAAAACATGCCGGACGGCATTTCCTGGAGCCGGCCGGAAGGCGGCATGTTCGTCTGGCTGACGCTGCCCGAAGGCACTGACGCCACCGCGTTGCTGGCGCGTTCGGTGCAGGAGGCGCGCGTCGCCTTCGTGCCGGGCAACGCCTTTTATGCCGACGGCACCGGCCGCAACACGCTGCGCATGTCCTTCACGCTGGCCGACGACCGCGCGGTGGGCGAGGGCGTGCCGCGATTGGCGAAGCTGCTGAGGTAGCCAATTCCCTCAAAGAGAGATCGACAGCCGGCTATCACCTCCTTCTCGCGCAGGCGTGATTGGTAGTGCGCAGCCGTGATTATAGCCCCGCCGATTCTTCGGCTAGGGTCGCGGCCGATCCAACACCCCCTGGATCGGCAGGCAGCGAAGTCCCACCTTCAAGGCCTCAACGAAAGAGCCCCGACGGCTTCCACCGGCGGGGCTTTTTTGTGTCGGCGATCCGGCGCGAATCGAAACCGCCCTACTTGTTGCAGTTCTGCATGTTCGAGGTCGTATTGCCGCTGGCCGTGTTGTTGTCGGTATCGTTGGCGCCCGTATCCTTGCAGCGATCCTGCATGCCAGCCGGCTGGTTCGTCGAATTCGTGGAATTCATGGAATTCGTGGAATTCGTGGTGGTCGTATCCGTGCCGGGGGTTGCCGGCGTGGTAACCGTGGCACCGCCCGTCGCACTGCCCGAGGCGCCGCCAGTCGTGCCCGAGACGCCGCCCGAAACGCTGCCGCTGGCGTCGCCGCTTGCACCGGCTGTCTGAGCCATGGCGCCCGAGGTCGCGAGCGCCAGGGTAAGAACGGAAGCTGCGAAAATCTTCTTCATCATCAGGAAATCTCCATTGGTTTGCATCGTTGACTAAGTTTCCAACGGAGCTTTCCAAGGGATGTTCCGGCTGAAAAAATTCGTGAAGAACCGCATAGCTCTGTTTTTCTGAGCCAACAGTCAGATCGCGTGGCGGCACTTTCAGGAAGGGCCGGCAAGGACAAATCGTGTCGCCCGGGTTGGCGAGAGGGGGGATAGTATGCACGCATCGCCGCGCGTGACACTGGTCATCCGCAGTGCTCCGGATCCTCTGCTTGTGGGGGAGATCGGCAGCTCCGGCGCCTGCCGGCCCGTCATGCAAAGTTGCTCGGCTCCGGCGCGCCTTTCGGATAGACTTTGGGCAATCCAAGTAGAAGGAGTGAAGCCATGACTTCGCGCCTCGGCCTGATTGGACTTGCCCTCGCTGCCTTCGCCACCCCGGCATCCGCCTTCGAGATCTCCAGCCCGTCGGTTTCCAACGACAAGTGGGACGCAAAATATCTCGGCGACAAGCCCGGATGCGGCGGCAAGAGCGTCTCGATCGCGCTTGCCTGGACAGACCCGCCGGCGGGCACCAGAAGCTACGCGCTCACCATGTTCGATCCCGATGCCAACGACGGTAAGGGGTTTTGGCATTGGCTTGCCTGGAACATCCCGGCAAGCGCCAAGGGCCTCGCCGAAGGCGCCGGCTCCAAAGGCGGCAAGCGCCTGCCGAAGGGCACGGTGTCCGGCACGGGCGGCGTCGGTCGCGCCGGCTATTTCGGCCCATGTCCGCCGCCCGGCAGCGGCACGCACCACTATGTCTTCACGCTCTATGCGCTGAGTGAGGCGAAGCTGCGCACGCCGGAAAATCCGTCGCCCGAAATGGTGTCGGTCGCGGCGAAGAGCCAGGCGCTGGCGGAGGCCAGTGTGACCTACACCTACGGGAGGTAGCTGATCTTCCCCCCTTGAGGGCCCTTGAGGGGGAGGTGTCGCCGAAGGCGACAGAGGGGGCGGCGCGCACCATGCGCCAACTTGCCCTCTTATTGTTCGTCGGGCGTCGGCGCTCCAGGCGCAGCGACCCGCTCTGGCCTGCCGGCCATCTCCCACGCAAGGGGAAATCAGCAGCTCACTCCGCCGCTTGCAACCTGTCCTGCGTCTTCGTCTCGAAATCGCTGGCGTCGTGGCGCTCGTGCAGCTGGGAGGCCGGATCGCCGGAGATGCGGTTGACCATGCGGCCGCGCCTTACCGCCGGCCTGGCGTCGATCGCGTCGGCCCAGCGCTGCACGTGCTTATATTCATGCACGGCGAGGAACTGCGCGGCATCGTTGTAGCTGCGGCCTTTGGCGAGCCCGCCATACCAGGGCCAGACCGCCATGTCGGCGATGGTGTAATCCGGCCCGGCGAGATACTCGCTTTCGGCCAGCCGCCGATCCAGCACGTCCATCTGCCGCTTGGTTTCCATGGCGAAGCGGTCGATGGCGTATTCGATCTTCTCCGGCGCATAGGCGTAAAAATGCCCGAAGCCGCCGCCGAGATAGGGCGCCGAGCCCATCTGCCAGAACAGCCACGAGAAGGTTTCGGCCCGCGCTGCACGCTCCGTCGGCAGAAACTCGCCGAATTTTTCCGCCAGATAGGTGAGGATCGAGCCCGACTCGAACACGCGCACCGGCTTCGGCTCGCTGCGGTCCATCAGCGCCGGGATCTTGGAGTTCGGGTTGACCTCGACGAAGCCCGAGCCGAACTGGTCGCCGTCATTGATGCGGATCAGCCAGGCGTCGTATTCGGCGCCCTTGTGGCCGCGCGCCAGCAACTCCTCCAGCATGATCGTCACCTTCTGGCCGTTGGGCGTGGCCAGCGAATAGAGCTGCAGCGGATGCTTGCCGACAGGCAATTCCTTCTCGTGCGTCGGCCCGGCGACTGGCCGGTTGATGGAGGCGAAGGTGCCGCCACTCGGCTTGTTCCAGGTCCAGACTTTCGGCGGGTTGTACTGGTTCATCTCGGGAGGCCTTGTTGCTGTGGGCGGGATGCGGGGTTCGTTGCGCAAGATTTAGGTGCGGTTGCGCGGGCGTCAAAGAAAAAAGTTCAAATTTCGTTGAACTAATGCTTGGGCCAGCAGCGCCCCGCCTTCTCCCTCAGGGACAGATGCCCTTGCACCGCGTCCCTTTGGCCATACTTATAGAAAAAGACCCGTAATTCAGGATCGACGATGACCATCGAAAAAATCTCGCGCTCCGTCGTGGCCGTGCGCGCCACGGTTCCGGACGACGCCTTTACCGCCAATGCGCTGGGCACGCGCCGCGAGGGCAGCGGCGTGGTGATCCGCGACAACGGGCTGGTTCTCACGATCGGCTATCTCATCACCGAGGCCGAGGAGGTCTGGCTGACCGACCAGGACGGCCGCGTGGTTGCGGCGCATGCGCTGGCGTATGACCAGGAGACCGGCTTCGGCCTGGTGCAGGCGCTGGCGCCGCTCGGCCTGCCGGCGGTCAAGTTCGGCAACCCCAGGAAGGCCAATATCGGCGACGCCGTGACGCTTGCCGACGGCATCGGCCAGCAGGTCGACGCCCACATCGTCACCAAGCAGGAATTCGCCGGCTATTGGGAATATCTCATCGACGAGGCGATCTTCACCGCGCCGGCGCATCCCTCGTGGGGTGGTGCTGCGCTGTTCGACCGTGACGGCAAGCTGCTCGGCGTCGGCTCGCTGCGCCTGCAGATGAGCCGCGCCGGCGAGGTCGCCGACATCAACATGATCGTGCCGATCGACCTTCTGACGCCGATCCTCGACGACCTGGTCAAGCGCGGCCAGGTCGCCAAGCCGCCGCGCCCGTGGCTCGGCGCCTTCTCGGCGGAGTCGAACGGCATGGTGGTGGTGATGAGCGTCGCCGAAGGTGGTCCTGCGGCAAAGGCGGGCCTTCGCCAAGGCGACATCATCTCCGACGTGCGCGACGGCGAGGTTGACGGTCTCGCCGACTTCTATCGAAAACTCTGGCAAAACCCGGCCGGCGCGGAAATTCCGTTGCGCGTCGTGCGCGACGGCCGTGAGACCTGGCTTCGCGTAAAATCGGCCGACCGCAACTCCTTCCTCAAGAAGCCGCAGCTGCAGTAACGTGCATCCAAGGCTGCTGAAGACCTTTCTCGCGGTCGCGCGCACACGCAACGTCACGCGCGCGGCGGGCGAGCTCAATCTCGCGCAGTCGAGCGTCAGCGACCAGATCCAGTCGCTCGAGGCCGAGCTGGGCGCGACGCTGTTCACACGGTCGCGGCAAGGGCTGGACCTGACCCCGGCCGGCGAGGCGCTGCAAGCTTACGCCGAGGAATTGCTGGCGCTCGCCGACGACGCCCGGGCCGCCATCGATGCCACCAAGGCCGAGACGGCCGGCAGCTTGTCGATCGGCGCGCTCGAGACGATCGCTTCGGCAAAACTTCCCGGCTGGCTCGCCGATTTCCAGGCCGTTCATCCCGACATGGACATCAGGCTGAAAATCGCAGGCAGCGGCGAGTTGCGCCGCAGGCTGGGAGAGGGCGGGATCGACGTCGCCTTCTGCTTCGACAGACCGGGCGCCAGCGAGCCCGACGAGCGCTTCGCCAGGCGCCCCGTCGCGGCCGAGCCGCTGGTGCTGATCGCGCCGCCGGGCGAGAACCGGGCGGATGTCGATCTGGCAGAGCTTGCCGAAAAGCGTTTCGTCGCCACCGAAACCGGATGCGTCTACCGCGTCATGGTCGACACGGCCTTCACCGAGGCGGGCCTCGGCGGACCGAAGCTCGCGGCCGAGGCTGGCAGCATTGACGCCATCGCCGGCTTGGTGGCGGCCGGCGCCGGCTTCGGCCTTGTGCCGCGGCTGGCGGTCGCCGCGGCGCTCGATCGCGGCGAGGTGGCCGAGATCGCATGGCCGGGCCCGATCCGCTCGGCGGAGCTGGTCATGGTCTGGCGGCGCCGGCGCGTCCAGCCGCCGGCGCTGAAGCTCTTGCTCGCGGCGATGGGCGAAAACTTCGCGCTCGTCAGACCAGCCGCTGCCCGCCCTCGACATGCAGCGTCGTTCCCGTCGTAAAGCCGTTGCCCATCAGGAAGCGGATCGCGTCCGCAATGTCCTCCGGCCGTCCGACCCGTCCCGCCGGCAGGCGCTTCGCCATCGCGGCAAGCGTCTCGTCCTTCGCATCGCCGGCAACGAATTGCCAGATCGGCGTGTCGACCCAGCCGGGCGAGACGGCATTGACTCGGATCGGCGCCAGCTCGATGGCCAAGGCCCGCACCAGCCCTTCGAGCCCGGCGTTGACGGCCGCGACCACCGAGCCGCGCGCGGCCGGGCGGTAGGCGGCAATGCCGGAGACGAAGGTGAGCGAACCATTGGCCGAAAGTTTCGGCGCGCCATGCTTGGCCAACAGCAGCGGCCCGTAGAACTTGCTGTCGACAACCTTTTGCGCCGCCGAAAGCTCGATCTCGGGCAAAAGCCGGTAGGCGCCTTCGATATCGGCCGCCGTGCTGACGATATGCTCGAGCCGGCCGATGCGCGCGAACAGCGCCGCGACCTCGGCCTCGCGGCTGATGTCTACCATCGCCGTTGCCAGCGCGGCCGGGCGATCGAGCTCATCGCGCGCAGCGTTCAGCCTCGCTGCATTACGCCCGGCGATGATGACGCCGGCGCCTTCGTCGAGGCAGCGCCTGGCAAGCGCCAGCCCCATGCCCGAACCGCCGCCGACGATCAGGATTTTTGTCTCATCCATGTCCATGCCTTTCCTTTGCATGGACGGTGATGTGGCAGGCCGGCACCCGCAAGGGAAACGGAAGAAACTGATAGTGTTATCGGAGAGTCCGATGGTTGGCTGGCGCGGCTCTGATAATTCAGCCAGCAGGGCAGACGGCGCGCGAAGGAACGCGGCCTTAAACTCCCACGACTATAAGCCAAAGCGGCGACGACGACTCGACAGGATTGGCGGGACAGCGCGCCCTCTGGCCTGCCGGCCGTCTCCCAACAAAGGGGAAGATCGGAGCCTCGGCTCACGCAAAAGAAGGAACACCGATGGCCCCCATCAAGGTCGACCCGAGCAAGGTCCACGAGTTCTCGGACGCTGAAAGCTTCTACGCCTGGCTCAGCCAAAACCACGCCGGCGAAAGCGAGGTCTGGATCAAGATCCACAAGGTTGGCTCTGGCCTTCCTTCGATCACGCCGAAGGAAGCGATCGACGTCGTGCTCTGCTTCGGCTGGATCGATGCGGTGCGCAAGTCGCTCGACGAGAAGAGCTTTCTGCAGCGCTACACGCCGCGCGGCAGGAAGAGCATCTGGAGCAGGATCAACGTCGACAACGTCGCGCGCTTGATCGAAGAGGGCCGCATGACGGAGCATGGCCTGCGCGAAGTCGAGGCGGCCAAAGCCGATGGCCGCTGGGACCGCGCCTATGGCGGCTCGAAAGAGATGGCAATTCCGCCCGACCTGCAGGCCGCGATCGATGCCGAACCGAAGGCCAAAGCGATGCTGGCAAAGCTTTCGGCGCAGAACCGTTTCGCGCTCGCCTTCCGCGTCCACAACATGAAGACCGAGGCGGGGCGCAAGAAGAAGATCGAGACGTTCGTCGAAATGCTGAAGCGCGGCGAGACGATCTATCCGCAGAAGAAGTAAGGCACGATCCGGACCGGACGACCGCGCCAGCGACCTGGTAAGCAAAAACGCCGCCTTTGAGGGACGGCGTTTCCGGGAAGCGATGATCCCGAACCCTGTTGAAGCGGTCCGGGATCATCCGGTCATGAAGTTTTTGGCCAATTGCTGAAAAGCCAAAAGCCGGCGACGCGCCTTATGCGGCGAGCTTCTTGCCGTGCTTCTTGTGGGTACGCTTCTTGGTGTGGTGCTTCACATGATGCTTCTTGGCGTGATGCTTCGAGTGCTTCTTCACGTGATGCTTGCGGGCGTGACGGCGATGATGCTTGGCATGCCTCTTGTGCGGGCCGTTGGCGTCCGGCTTGGCCGTCTCGGTGGCCGCAGCCGGAGCCGCGGTGGTCGTCGTGGTCGCAGCCGTCGTGGTCGTGGCAGCGTTGGCTTCGGTAGTGCCGAGCGCCGGCACCGCGAAAGCAAGCGCTACCGCCAGGCCGAGAACGGAGAGAAGGGTCTTTTTCATAAGTCGGCATTCCTTTTTCGAAGATCGATATCAGGTTGTCGCTGGCCGTAGTTCGGCTGCTCCGGTGCCGCTTATGACAGCCGGTCTTTTCGCGAGTTTTTCCGGGCTGTTGAATCTTGTTTCCGGATTGTGTCTGGCGGGAAGGGGGCGCGTGCTGGTCAATTCGATCTGCCCCGGTTGGGTCGCGACATGGGCGGCCCCGGCGGCCGCCCCGTCGCGCAAGGCGCGGCCGGCATCGTCTGCGCCGCAACCTTGCCCGACGGTCCGACCGGCGGCTTTTTCGCGACGGCAAGCGGCTGCCGTGGTGAAGGGGCACCATGCTGCCCCCACCCATCCGCATGCTACGAAAATAGCATTCCCGGCTAGCGAAATGTGATGCTAGGCTCGCGCCCGTGCACCCAAGGCGCGCGGCGGCCCAGCCGCAAACGAGCAGGCCCGCAAGAATAGGAGTGGCAGGCGGGATCGAGGCGTCAATCCACAATCCGACGGAACTGTTGAACCATTGCGAGGTCCGCCGCGTTTCCCGTGGTTGGCCACAAGGGAGGAACTACCAGTGAAAGCATCCTATCTCGTCTCCGCCGCGCTCATTGCGGCATCCGCAATGCCGGCGGCGGCTGGCGAAATCTCGGACGGCAAGGTGAAGATCGGCATCTTGAACGACCAGTCCGGCGTCTATGCCGATTTCGGCGGCAAATGGTCGGTCGAGGCCGCCAAGATGGCGGTCGAGGATTTCGGCGGCAAGGTGCAGGGCGCGCCGATCGAGATCGTCAGCGCCGACCACCAGAACAAGCCGGACATCGCCTCCAACATCGCGCGCCAGTGGTACGACACCGAGCAGGTCGATGCGATCATGGAGCTCACCACGTCTTCCGTCGCGCTCGCCGTCCAGGGGCTTTCCAAGGAAAAGAAGAAGATCGACATCGTCACCGGCGCCGCCTCCACCGACCTCACCGGCAAGCAGTGCTCGCCCTATGGTTTCCACTGGGCCTACGACACCCACTCCCAAGCGGTCGGCACCGGCGGCGCACTGGTGCAGCAGGGCGGCGACAGCTGGTATTTCATCACCGTCGACTATGCATTCGGCTATTCGCTGAAGGACCAGACCGCCAAGCTCGTGGAATCCAGTGGCGGCAAGGTGCTGGGCGAGGTGCGCTATCCGCTTGGCTCCACCGACTATTCCTCCTTCCTGCTGCAGGCGCAGTCCTCCGGCGCCAAGATCATCGGCCTAGCTAATGCCGGCCTCGACACCTCGAACTCGATCAAGCAGGCGGCCGAGTTCGGCATCGTCGCCGGCGGCCAGCGGTTGGCGGCGCTGCTCTTCACGCTGGCCGAGGTGCATGGCCTTGGCCTGCAGGCGGCGCAGGGCGTTGTGCTGACGGAAGGCTATTACTGGGACCGCGACGATGTGAGTCGCGATTTCGCGCAACGCTTCTTCAAGCGCACCAACCGCATGCCAAACATGATCCAGGCCGGCACCTATTCGGCGGTGACGCAGTATCTGAAGGCCATCGACAAGGCCGGCACCGACGAGACCGAAGCGGTGGCCAAGCAATTGCATGAGATGCCGGTCAACGACGTGTTCACGGTGAACGGCAAGGTGCAGGCCGACGGCTCGATGGTGCACGACATGTATCTCTACCAGGTCAAGAAGCCGGAGGAGAGCAAGAAGGACTGGGACTACTACACCTACCTGGCGACCATTCCCGGCGACAAGGCCTTCATGAAAGCCGAGGACAGCGGCTGCCCGCTCGTCAGCAAGTGACGCTCGACACCGCCACCGCCGTCCGCCGGGACGGCATCGACCAGACGCCGCGGGTGGTGCTTTCCGCCCGCGGCTTGCGGCGCGACTTCGCCGGATTCGTCGCCGTGAAGGATGTCGATCTCGACGTCCATCACGGCAGGATCCATGCCTTGATCGGCCCGAACGGCGCCGGCAAGACCACCATCTTCAACCTGTTGACCAAATTCCTGCAGCCGACCAGCGGCACCATCCAGCTGCTCGGCACCGACATCACCCGCACGCCGCCGGCCAAGGTGGCGCGCATGGGCCTTGTACGCTCCTTCCAGATATCGGCGATCTTTCCGCATCTCAGCGTCCTCGACAATGTGCGCGTCGCGCTGCAGCGTCCGGGCGGACTGGGCTATCAGTTCTGGCGCCCGGTCTCGGCGCTGGACCAGCTGACGCCCCGAGCGCGCGAGCTGCTCGCCATAGTCGGGCTCGACGACGCCGCGCATCGGCTGGCGGGCGATCTCTCCTACGGCAGGAAGCGTGTGCTGGAAATCGCCACCACGCTGGCGCTCGATCCAAAAGTTCTGCTGCTCGACGAGCCGATGGCCGGCATGGGGCATGAGGATGTCGGCACGATCTCAGGCATCATCCGGTCGCTGGCGAAAGACCGCGCCGTGCTGATGGTCGAGCACAACCTCACCGTCGTTGCCGATCTCTGCGACTGGATCACCGTCATGCAGCGCGGCCAGGTGCTTGCCGCCGGCGACTACGCGACTGTGAGCCAGGACGAGCGAGTGCGCGTCGCCTATATGGGGACCGAGCATGAGTGAGCCGCTGCTTGCCGTGCGCGACCTTCATGCCTGGTACGGCGAGGGCCATGCGCTGCACGGCGTCAACCTCGAAGTCCTGCGCGGCGAGACGGTTACGCTGCTTGGCCGCAACGGCGTCGGCAAGACGACGACGCTGCGCGCCATCATGGGCCTGATCCGCAAGCGGACAGGCTCCGTCACTTTCAATGGCAAGGACCTGATCCGCCTGCCGCTGCACCGCGTCGCCCATCAGGGCATCGGTTTCGTGCCGGAGGAGCGCGGCATCTTCGCCACGCTCACCGTCGACGAAAATCTGATCCTCCCGCCGGTGGTGGCCAAGGGCGGCATGAGCGTGGAGGAGATCTTCGACCTCTTCCCCAACCTCAAGGAACGTCGCAACAGCCAGGGCACGAAGCTTTCCGGCGGCGAGCAGCAGATGCTGGCGATCGCCCGCATCCTGAGAACCGGCGTCGAAATGCTTTTGCTCGACGAGCCGACCGAGGGCCTGGCACCGGTCATCGTCCAGCGCATCGGCGAATTGCTGGCGGCGCTGAAGAAGCGCGGCATGACCATCCTTTTGGTCGAGCAGAATTTCCGCTTCGCCGCCCGCATCGCCGATCGCTTCTACCTGATGGATCACGGCAAGGTGGTGGAAGGTTTCCCGGTCGGCCAGCTTTCCGCGCACACCGACAAACTGCACGAGGTGCTGGGGGTATGATGGCCAAATGACCATGATCTTCGGCATCCCCATCCAAGCCTTGCTCGGCCAACTGCTTGTCGGCCTGATCAACGGCTCTTTTTACGCCATGCTCAGCCTCGGGCTGGCCGTCATCTTCGGGCTCTTGCGCATCATCAATTTCGCCCATGGCGCGCTCTATATGTTCGGCGCCTTCATCGGCTATCTGCTGCTCGTCCATCTCGGCATCGGCTACTGGCCGGCGCTGATCATCGTGCCTTTGGCCGTGGGCCTGTTCGGCATCGTGGTGGAGCGTGTAGCGCTGTCGCGGCTCTACCGGCTCGACCCGCTCTATGGCCTGCTTTTCACCTTCGGCCTTGCGCTGGTCATCGAAGGCGTGTTCCGCTTCTATTATGGCGTCTCCGGCAATCCTTACGCGGTGCCGACCCTGCTTGCCGGGGGCACCAATCTCGGCTTCATGTTCCTGCCCAATTACCGCGGCTGGGTGGTGGTGGCCTCGCTCATCGTCTGCATCGGCACCTGGCTGCTGATCGAAAAGACCAGGCTCGGCTCCTATCTGCGCGCCGCCACGGAGAACCCCGAGCTGGTGCAGGCTTTCGGCGTCAACGTGCCGCTGCTGCTGACGCTCACTTATGGGCTGGGCGCAGCACTTGCCGGGCTGGCCGGCATCCTTGCGGCGCCCGTCTACCAGGTCAGCCCGCTGATGGGATCGGACCTCATCATCGTCGTCTTTGCCGTCGTCGTGGTCGGCGGCATGGGCTCGATCCTCGGCGCCATCGTCACCGGCTACATGCTCGGCCTCGCCGAGGGCCTGACCAAAGTTTTCTATCCGGAGGCCTCGAACCTGGTGGTCTTCGTCATCATGGCGATCGTGCTTTTGCTCCGCCCCGCGGGCCTGTTCGGAAGGGACGCGTAAGATGAGCGAGGCGACCCTTCACGCAGAGCGCGCCGCTGCCTCCGTCCGGCTGGAACGGGCGCTTGTGGCGCTGGGGATCATGGCGCTCGTCGCCGCCCCCTTCGTCATCTATCCGATCTTCGTCATGAAGATGCTGTGCTTCGCGCTGTTCGCCTGCGCCTTCAACCTGCTGCTCGGCTACACCGGGCTGCTTTCCTTCGGCCACGCCGCCTTCTTTGGCGGCGCCGCCTATTTCTGCGCCTATGCCGTGAAAGCCTGGGGCTGGCCGCCGGAGGCCGGCATCCTGCTCGGCGCTGCGGGCGCGGCAGGCATGGGCCTCGTCGTCGGCTTCCTCGCCATCCGCCGGCAAGGCATCTATTTCGCCATGATCACGCTGGCTATGGCGCAGATGTTCTATTTCTTCTGCGTGCAGGCGCCCTTCACCGAAGGCGAGGACGGCATCCAGGGCGTGCCGCGGGGCCATCTCTTCGGCATGCTCGACCTCAACGTGCCGATGAACATGTATTTCTTCGTGCTCGCCATCTTCCTGATAGGCCTTTTCGCCATCTGGCGCATCGTCAACTCGCCCTTCGGCATGATCCTGCGCTCGATCCGCGAGAACGAGAACCGTGCCATTTCGCTCGGCTATTCCGTCGGCCGCTACAAGCTCGCCGCCTTCGTCATGTCGGCGGCCCTTGCCGGCCTCGCCGGCGCGGTGAAGGCGATCGTCTTCCAGTTCGCGACCCTCACCGACGTCACCTGGCAGATGTCGGGCGAGGTCATCCTGATGACGCTTCTCGGCGGCATCGGCACCATGGTCGGCCCGGTGGTCGGCGCCGGCCTCGTCGTCGGCCTTGAGAACACCCTTGCCACCTCCGGCTTCCCTGTGACGATAGCGACCGGCGTGATCTTCATGGTCTGCGTGCTGATCTTCCGGCGCGGGATCGTTGGGGAGATCTATGCGCGGTTGCTGGGGAGGGAGGGCGGCAAGAGCTCTTAAGCAGCCGCCTCGAACCGTTTAATTTCCTTGAGCTCTTCCTGCAGCGACGCGCCCTCCACGGCCAGGTCGTAACTGGCTTGCATGTTCATCCAGAACTGTGGCGTGGTGCCAAAGAATTTGGCGAGACGCAGAGCGGTGTCCGGCGTAACGGGCGTGGTCTCGTTGGCGAGGCGCTCGATACGGGTACGTGGGACGTGAAGCTTTTTCGCCAGGGTGTAGGGCTTCAGGTCGAGTGGCTCAAGGAACTCGACCCGCAATATCTCGCCGGGATGAATAGGCTTATCGAGGTTGATCATTGGTTCCGCTCCTGAGCTGGTTGGTTTAGCTAATGGTAGTCGGTGATCTCCACATTGTCCGCTCCTCCATCGGTCCACCGAAAGCAAACACGAAATTGGTCGTTGATACGGATTGAGTACTGACCGGCGCGATCGCCCTCAGCGCTTCAAGCCGATTTCCCGGTGGGACTTTGAGGTCGGCCAGTTCGGCTGCGTTGTCCAGCATGAACAGTTTCCGCTGAGCGACACGAATGAGATCTGCCGGAAATCCTTTCGGAGCTTTGCCTGTCGAAATCGCTTCAGTGGTCTTGTCTCTGAACGAACGTATCATCCACTGCCCCTCGCAACGTATCTTTGCATGATACGTCTGCGAGATCAAGCGCAGAGTATCATGCCGCGATACGAAATGCCCCGAGGGATCATGTTGAGTGAGGTGCGGCCACCGGCACCTCCAGCCCGACCTTCACCCGATCCATCGCAACGAACGTGCGAAACCGCCTGACGTTGTTGTTCTCAAAAAACAATCGCCGGGTCAGCGCCTCGTAGTCGGCCATCGTCGCCACGGTGACGACCAGGATGAAGTCGGCCTCGCCGGTCACGTAATAGCATTGCTGCACTTCCGGCACCGCGGCGAAGCCGCGCTTGGCGGCGTCGATCAGCTCGGCCCGCTCGCTCTCCACCTCGACCTCGACGAAGATGGTGATCGGATGGCCGACCTTGGCCGGATCGACCAGCGCGACATTGGCGCGGATGACGCCCATTTCCTCCATGCGCTTGATGCGCCGCTGCACGGCTGGCGCCGAGAGGTTCACCGTCTCGCCGATAACGCGCTGGGGCGTGCTGTTGTCCTTCTGCAGGATGGCGAGGATGGCGCGGTCGAAAGCGTCGAGGTCGGGCAAAATGGACATGACGGCACCTAAACGAAACAAACTTGCATTTCAGGCGCTGAAACAGAGCGCCTTTCTCGCTGGACTTGCAATAAATTTCAGCCAACTAGACAGAGAAAGCCGATCCATGTTCCTGCTCAACCACCACCCGACCCATCGCCAGCCGCTGACCGAAGAAGACGCCGCGACGCTTGGGCTCGCCGGAGCCGCCGAGGCCGAGCGCTTCCTGGCCGCACGCGAAAACCATGCCGAGACGCCGCTGCATGCCTTGCCGGCGCTGGCCGGCGAACTCGGCATCGCCGCGCTCCACGTCAAGGATGAGGGCAAGCGCCTCGGCCTCGGCAGCTTCAAGGCGCTGGGCGGCGCCTACGCCGTCATCCGACTGGTGCTGGAAGAGGCCGAGGAACGGCTCGGCCGCGCCATCGAGGTCGCGGAACTGCATGGGCCCGACGTGAAGGCGATTGCGGCCGGGATGACGTTCGCCTGCGCGACCGACGGCAATCATGGACGCTCGGTAGCGCAGGGCGCCGGCCTGCTCGGTGCGCGCTCCGTCATCTTCGTCCATTCGGGCGTCAGCAACGAACGCGTGGCGGCCATCGCCCGCTTCGGCGCCGAGATCGTGCGCATCGCCGGCGACTACGACCAGTCGGTCAGGGAAGCCGCCCGCGTCGCCACCGAGCGCGGCTGGACCGTCCTCTCCGACACATCCTGGCCGGGCTATGAGCGCATCCCGGGGCTGGTGATGCAGGGCTACACGGTTATCGTGCGCGAAGCGCTGAGGCGCTTGCCGAAGTCGCCCACCCACGTCTTCCTGCAGGCCGGCGTCGGCGGCCTCGCCGCGGCGGTGGCCGGCCATTTCGCCATCGTGCTTGGCGAGGATCGCCCTGCGGCAATCGTGGTCGAGCCCGCGCGGGCGGCGTGCGTCTACGCCACCGCGAAGGCGGGGCGTCCAGTCGCGATCGCGCACAGCAAGCCCACGGTGATGGCGATGCTCGAGTGTTATGAGCCGTCGCTCGCAGCCTGGCGCGTGCTGTCGCGGCTCGGCGATGCTTTCATGACCGTGGACGAGGACGACGCGGTTTCGGTGATGAACCGCCTGGCGCGACCTTCAGGCACTGATCCGGCGATCGTTTCCGGCGAGAGCGGCGGGGCGGGGCTCGCCGGGCTGATCCGCGCTGCCGGCGACGAGAAGATGCGCGGGGCTCTCGGCCTCGATGCCCAGTCGCGCGTAGTCATCATCAACTCCGAAGGCGCGACCGACCCCGGCCGCTATGCCGAGCTGGTCGGGATGGCGCCGGACGAGGTTGCGCTGGCGAGGCAGCCGGCATGAGCAATCTGACGATCAATGCCGACCGCCTGCTTGGCCGTATCGAGGAGCTCGGCAGCCTCGGTCGCGATACGCAGGGCCGGCTCGTCCGCGTCGCCGCCTCCGACATGGACAAGCTTGGCCGCGACCGCCTTGTCGGTTGGCTGGAAGAGGCAGGGCTCGACGTCGCCATCGATCGCATCTGCAACATCTTCGGCATCTGGCAGGGCGACGCGGATGCCGGCCAGGAACCGGTGATGCTTGGCTCGCACATCGACACGGTGATCGACGCCGGCATCTATGACGGCTGCTACGGCGTGCTTGCCGGCCTCGAAGCGATCGAGAGCCTAAAGGAGGCAGGATTTGCGCCGGCGCGCCCGTTTGTGGTCGCCGCCTTCACCAATGAGGAGGGCGTGCGCTATTCGCCTGATATGATGGGCTCGCTGGTCTTTGCCGGCGGCCGGGATATCGAAGAGGCGCTGGCCTCGATCGGCACCGACGGCTCGGTGCTGGGCAAGGAGTTGGAGCGCATAGGTTATGCCGGCCGACATCAGCCCGGCTTCCTCAAGCCGCATGTCTATGTCGAGCTGCATGTCGAACAGGGGCCGGTGCTGGAGCGCGAGGGCATCGCCATCGGCGCGGTCGAGAACCTGCAGGGCATTTCCTGGCAGCGCATAACCATCGACGGCGTGGCCAACCATGCCGGCACCACGCCGATGTCGATGCGCCAGGATGCCGGCGTCGCCGCCGCGCGGGTGATCAGCTTCCTCGCGGACCGGGCCAGCGCCTCGCCGACACCCACGGTCGCCACCGTCGGCACCATCGCTTTCGAGCCAAACGCGATCAACGTCATCCCGTCGCGGGCGATCTTCACCATCGACCTTCGCGATCCGAACGAAATGCATCTTCGCGAAGCCGAAGCGGCGCTCGCCGCCTTCCTCGACGACCTTGCCGCAAGCGCCGGCGTCACCATCCATGCCGAAAGCCTGGCCCGCTTCGAGCCGGTGACGTTCGATGCCGGCATCGTCTCGCTGATCGAGGATGGCGCCAGAGCCGCCGGCCTCTCCTGCCGGCGCATGACGTCGGGCGCGGGGCACGACGCGCAGATGATTGCCCGTATTGCGCCGTCCGCGATGATCTTCGTGCCGAGCCGGGGCGGCATCAGCCACAATCCGGCCGAGTCCACCGCCGCCGACGAGCTGGTTGCCGGCGCCAATGTCCTGCTTGGCGTCGCCGCCCGGCTGGCAGCCGACTGATCGCGGAACCAAACGTTATGGTTGTCGACGGCAGGTGCTACCAGGCGAAGCACCACCAAAAATAGTCATCTCGAAACGTTGCGTGCCACCAAGGCGGGAATCCGGCGACATCTGATCGAAACAAACTTCAATCACTAGCCAGATCAGGGAGCGCGATTCTCGCGCGCGTCAAAAAAGTTCAGTGTATCGAAGAAAGAATAGCATGCTGCTCATCAACCAGCGCCCCGAACACAACCAGCCGCTGGTGCCGGCCGACGCCGAGGCCCTCGGCCTGGCGGGCGCCGACCGGGCCGAGCATTATCTCAGGGCGCGCGACGACCATGCCGAAACGCCTCTCTATGCCTTGCCGGCGCTCGCCAATGGCCTCGGCATCGCAGCACTGCATGTCAAGGACGAGGGCCAGCGTCTTGGCCTTGGCAGCTTCAAGGCGCTGGGCGGCGCCTATGCCGTCATGCGGCTGGTGCTGGAAGAGGCCGGCAAGCGCTTCGGTCGCGAAGTCGATATCTGCGAAATCAACGATCCGAAGCTGCGCGCTATCGCCGCCCAGATGACCTTCTGCTGCGCCACCGATGGCAACCATGGCCGATCGGTCGCGCAGGGGGCGGGCCTCGTCGGCGCGCGTTCGGTCATCTACGTCCATGCCGGCGTCAGCGCCGAGCGCGTGGCGGCCATCGCCCGCTTCGGCGCCGAGATCGTGCAGGTCGAGGGCGGTTATGATCATGCGGTCCGCGAGGTCGCCCGGGTCGGCGCCGAGCGCGGCTGGAAGATCGTCTCCAACACCTCCTGGCGCGGCTACGAGCGCATTCCGGGGCTTGTAATGCAGGGCTACACGGTGATCGTGCGCGAGGCGCTGCGTCATATGGCCGAACCGCCGACGCACGTCTTCCTGCAGGCAGGCGTCGGCGGCTTTGCGGCGGCGTTTGCCGGCTATATGGCAATTCTGCTCGGCGAGCGGCGGCCGAAGGCCGTGGTGGTCGAGCCGAGGCGCTCGGCTTGCGTCTACGCCTCGGTGGAGGCCGGCCGTCCCGTAACGATCGCACCTCAGCGGTCGACGGTGATGGCGATGCTGGAATGCGCCGAGCCGTCCCTGATCGCCTGGCGGGTGCTGTCCCGCGTCGGCGATGCCTTCATGACCGTTGACGAAGACGACGCGGTCGCGGTGATGAACCGGCTGGCCCGGCCCTTGGGCAACGATCCGGCCATCGTTTCCGGCGAGAGCGGCGGCGCGGGGCTTGCCGGGCTGATCCGCGCAGCCGGAGACAAGGGCATGCGCGCGGCTCTCGGGCTCGATGCGACGTCGCGCGTCGTCGTCATCAATTCGGAAGGCGCGACCGACGCCGGCCGTTACACCGAGCTGGTCGGGGCGGTGCCGCGGGGGCTGGAGCTGCAGATCGCCTGAAGGATTTTCAGGAAAGCGGGCTTCCCTCCGGAATCGATGGAAACGAAGCGCAACTTCGGGAACACTCGCCTGGAACGAGCGCTGGGGAAAGAGAAGATGGCTGACCTCGACCAGCAGCAGCTGCATCGCGAGATGACGGCCTGGCGGCGCGACCTCCACGCCCACCCGGAATTCGGCTTCGAGGAAAAGCGCACCGCCGCCTTCGTGACGGAGAAGCTTCGTGCCTTCGGGCTCGAAGTCGCGGAAGGCATAGGCGGCACCGGCGTTGTCGGCACGCTGGCCAGGGGCAGCGGCAATCGCGCGATTGCGCTGCGCGCCGACATGGATGCGCTGCGCATCGCCGAGCACGGGACCCAAGCCTGGCGCTCGCAGACGCCGGGCACCATGCATGCCTGCGGCCATGACGGTCACACCGCCATGCTGCTCGGCGCGGCGAAGCTGCTTGCGCAGGAAGGCGGCTTCGACGGCACGGTGCGGTTCATCTTCCAGCCGGCCGAGGAGTGGGGCAGGGGCGCGCTTGCGATGATCGAAGACGGGCTCATCGAACGCTTTCCCTTCGAGGAAATCTTCGGGCTGCACAACATGCCGGGCCTGCCCATCGGCCACTTCGAAACCCGGAGCGGTCCGATCATGTCGGCCGAGGACAATTTCGAGATCGTGCTGAAAGGCTTGGGCGGCCACGCCGCCAGGCCGCACGACGCTCGCGAGACGCTGGTTGCCGCCTGCGCGCTGGTCGTCAACCTGCAGACCATTGTCTCGCGACGCCTGAGCCCCGTCGATATCGGCGTCGTCTCGGTCACCGAGCTCATCACCGACGGCACCCGCAACGCGCTGCCCGGCCTCGCCCGCATCCTTGGCGACTGCCGCAGTTTCCGGCCCGAGGTGAGCGCGGCGATCGAGAAGGAGATGCGCCGCATCGCCGAAGGCACGGCGCAGGCCTATAACGTAGCATCTGACGTTACTTACACGCGCGAGTTCGTGCCCTTGATCAACGACGCGGCGCTGGTGGATGAGGTGCTTGCTGCGGCCCGAACGGTGCTGGCGGGCGATGCCGTCGGCATCGCCGCCGAGCCGATGACCGCCTCGGAGGATTTCGCCCGCTTCCTCACCGAGGTGCCCGGCTGTTTCGTCTTTCTCGGCAACGGCAATTCCGCCCCGCTGCACAACCCGGCCTACGACTTCAACGATGAAGGCCTGCTGCATGGCGCGCGTTTCCACGCGGCGGTGGTGAGGCGAAGGCTGGCGGCGGGCGGCTAGCATCGCCCATTGTTTTTGGGGAGATGCCCGGCAGGGCAGAGGGGAGCGCTGTCCCCCGACTTTTTCAGCGAAGAGCGATGCCTGCCGATCGGTCACCGGCTTGATCGAGCTAATCAATGCGCGATCCTTCGCGCTCTCTGCCCTGCCGGACATCTCCCCCCAAGGGCACCCAGAAGGGGAGATTGGCAGCTTCACTCCAGTAACCCTTTCTTGTCAGCTTTCATGCACTATGCCCGAACGGGGACGGCAAGAACGAGGGCATGGCGGACGACAACAAACGCAACGGCGAATTCTGGGCGCTGGCGCTCGATCGCGCCCAGCTCGGCCTATGGGACTGGAATCTCGCGACGGGCGATTGCTACTATTCGCCGACCTGGTGGAGGATGCTGGGTTATGCCGAGGGCGAGCTCGATACCTCCGATCTGTGGCTGAAGCTCACTCATCCCGACGACTGCGAGCGAGCACTGGCGAGCGGCGACCGCCATATCGCTGGTGACACCGAGTCGATCGAGACGGAACTACGGCTGAAGCACAAGGACGGCCGCTGGGTCTGGGTGCTTGACCGCGGCGGCATCGTCGAGCGCGATGCCGAGGGCAAGCCGCTGCGCCTGATGGGCGTGCAGACCGATATCACCAGGCAGAAGGAGGCCGAGGCCGCGCTTGAGCAGGTCAATGTCCGCTTGCGGCTCGCGCTCGCCGCCAGCGGCACCGGCATCTGGCACTACGATATCGGCACCAACAAGAGCTATTGGGACCCGCGCACCAGGGAGATCTTCGGCCTGGTCAGCGATACCGACGAGGTGACGGCCGATCTCTGGCACACCTATCTCCACCCGGACGACAAGGAGGCCACCGAGCGCGCGCATCTGCCGCCGCCGGGCTCGAAAAGCGTCACCGCCACGCAATACCGTATCGTCCGGCGCGACGGCTCGGTCCGCCATGTCGAGTCGCTGGTGCGTTTGATCGCCGGCGCCGGCTCGGCCGGCCAGATCCTCGGCACGGTGCGCGACATCACCGACGAGACGAAGCGCGCCGAGGAGCTCGCTTACGCCGCCCATCACGATGCGCTGACCGGGCTGTGGAACCGCTCGGCCTTCGACCGGCTGCTCGCCGAAAACATCGGCGCGGCGGACCGGCTGCCGCTTGCCGTCTTCTATGTCGACCTCGACTACTTCAAGGCGCTGAACGACTATGCCGGCCATGCCGCGGGCGATATCGCGCTGAAGAGCGTCGCCGGCGGCATCCGCGCCAGCCTGCCGCCTTCGGCGCACGCCGCGCGCCTCGGCGGCGACGAATTCGCGCTGCTGGTTCCGAACTGCAACGACGCTTGCGCCGAGCGGCTGGCGCGTGCCGTGCTCGCCGCGGTGCGCGACGCCGATCTCGGCTCCGCCGTGTCGTCCCGCAGGCTAGCCGCCAGCATCGGCATCGCCTTCGTGCGCGATCCCCGGACGACGGTAACCGATGCGCTCGCCTGCGCCGACGATGCCTGCTACGCCGCCAAAGCCGGCGGGCGCGACCGCTTCGCCGTGTTCTCGGCCGAAACAGCTTCCGGAGCCGGCGGCCTCAACGCCGCGCGGCTTGCCGCCGATCTGGTCGATGCCATGGAGGACAGCCGGTTGAAGCTGTTCGGCCAGGAGATCCATTGCCTCGGCAGGCCTTGGCAAGACAGCCGCCATGTCGAGGTGCTGGCGCGGCTCGAGGCGCGCAACGGCAAGCTGATCTTGCCGGGCGAGTTCATGCCGGTGGCCGAACGCTTCGGCCTTGCCGCCCGGCTCGACCGCTGGATCATCCGCACGGCGCTGTCGCGCCATGGCAGGGCGATGCTCTCCGGCGCCGTCTCGCTCGGCTTCAACCTGTCGGCGCAGACGCTCTCCGATCCGCAGCTTTGGGATTTCGTCGACGCGGCGATCGCCGAGAACGGCGCGCCGCCGTCTGCAATCGGCTTCGAGATCACCGAGACCGCGGCTGTCACCAATTTCGACGCAGCGGAGGAATTCGTGCGCCGGGCAAGGCTGCGCCATTGCCGTGTCAGCCTCGACGATTTCGGCGCCGGCATGAGCTCGTTCGAATATCTGCGGCGCTTTCCTATCGATGCGATCAAGATTGACGGCTCCTTCGTCCACAACATCGCCGACAGCCGCTTCGACCGCGAGATCGTCTCGGCAATCGCCGGCATCGCCCGCTCGATGGGCTGCGCCGTCGTGGCCGAGAAGGTCGAGGGGAAAAGCGCGCTGGAGATCCTCGTCGGCATGGGCGTCGGCTATGGCCAAGGCTATTTCCTGCACCGGCCAGAGCCGCTGGAGGCGATCGTGGCGCGGGCCGCGGCTGAGAAGCCACAAGCCCGGGTGGGTGTCGCAAGATAAACGACGGCCAAAATTGCGAGCACCCTCCGCGATTGCCGAGATCGAACAGCAGCTCGGCCTGGATCAGCTCGGCATTTCGCCCGATACAATGGTCCCGCGATCATCGACCCGCAGGACCCCGACCCGCTGGACCGGCGCTGGACAAGCATCTGGGCTGGATCGACGAGACCGCTTCGATCGCGTCTGGCGAAATTGGGGTCTACGGCAGTTGATGCGATGGAGAGCC
The DNA here is from genome assembly GCF_002294955.1 of Mesorhizobium sp. WSM3864. NCBI lineage: Bacteria > Pseudomonadati > Pseudomonadota > Alphaproteobacteria > Hyphomicrobiales > Phyllobacteriaceae > Mesorhizobium > Mesorhizobium sp. WSM3864. The sequence goes on along the minus strand of NZ_NSGD01000030.1, from coordinate 8,052 downwards.
AATCTCCTCCTTGGGGGAGATGCCCCGGCATGGCAGAGGGCGGCCGCCGGCGTTTACCCCATCACCCACCGCAATACCCCGGCCGACGCCACGCCGATGACCACCGTCGGCAGCATCGACAGTCTTGTCGCCGCGAGCAATGTGATGGCGAGCGCCGCCAGGTCGGCCGGATTCTTCGACACGAAGTCGGGCGCGATCACCGAGATCAGCACGCAGCCAGGCGCGGCTTCCATCACGGCGGTGGCGCGTGGGCTGAGCGTGCGGTTCCTGAGCACGACATAGCCGCCGATCCGCGTCAAATAGGTGACGCCGGCCATGGCAAGGATGGCGAGAACGGTCCAGGGCTCGATCATTTCTCACCTGCCAGAAGCCAGGCGGACACCAGCCCGGACAGCGCGCCTGCCGCCACGTACCAGGCGCCCGGAACGACGAGATAAGTTGCCGCCGCCACCGCGAGGCTGACCAGCCAGGGGCGCGCCGCGGCAAAACCCTTCCACATGCCGCGCAGCAGCACCAGGAACACTGCCGGAAAGGCCATGGCGAAGCCGTAGCGCTCGACGTTGCCAAGCACCGGCCCGAGCGCCGCTCCGCAGGTCGTGAAAATCACCCAGGCAAGATAGAAAGGAAGGGCAGTTCCCGCATAATAGGCGAGGCTGAATGCTGGCCGCAGCCCGCCTGCCGCGCGGCGCTTCGCGTCGGCGAGCCCGAGCGCCCAGCTCTCGTCGCACATCAAGAACAGCGCGGGGAACGCCTTGCGCTTGGGCAGGTGGCGCAGGAACGGCGCAAGTGCCGCGCCCATCAGGAAATGCCGGCTGTTGACCAGCAATGTGATGGCGGCGATCAACAGCACATGCGGCGGCGAGGTCCAGAGCTGGATGGCGGCAAATTCGGAGCCGCCGGCGAAGTTGAGGCCCGTCATCAACGGCACCTCGACGACGCTCAAGCCCTTCTGCGCCGCCTGCGCGCCCAGCACGAGTGCGTAGGGCACAATGCCAAGCAGCACCGGCGTCGAGGCGGCGGCGCCCCGCCGGAATTCGGCGCCGCGCGCTTCGGCGGGAGGGTGGCCCAGGGTTAGCTCGGAAACGCTCATGGCTCTTCTTCGGCCAGCCTTGCGGGGCGGCCTTCTCCGGTTGCTCGATGGTCGGTTATTCGCTGGCCATCATAGCCGAAACGCTCCGCAATCGGGTTGCGAAGATGCGAGGTTTCTGCCAAGGTTTGGCATTGGATAGCGAGAATTAAGCCAATATTGGAATCAGACGCCATGAAGCTGGATGAGATCGACAAGCGGATCCTGCGCGCCCTGCAGCGCGACGGGCGCATGGCCAACAACGATCTTGCGAGAGAGGTCGGCCTGTCGCCGTCACCCTGTCTCAGGCGCGTAAAATTGCTGGAGGAGGGTGGCGTCATCGACCGCTATGTCGCGGTGCTCAACCCGGCCAAGATCGGTCGCGGTCATACCTTCTTCACTCGCATCTGGCTGAAGCAGCAGGACGAGGACACGATCGAGCATTTCGCCAGGGAAGTGGCCAAGCTGCCCGAGGTGCTGGAATGCTATCTGATGCTGGGCGACTGCGACGCTCTGGTGCGGGTCGTGGCGGCGGGCATCGAGGACTATCGCCGCTTCCAGTCCGAGCACTTAAGTCGCATCAAGGGGGTGCAGAACGTCAAGACCGACGTTCCCAGCCAGACGGTCAAGCAAACTTCGGAGATGCCGCTTTAGATCTTCCCTTTTCCGTTGAGGGAGAAGGTGGCCGCGAAGCGTCCGGATGCTGCTGGAAGGACCGCCGCGCGGCAATGAGGCGCCAGTTTCCCAGCGCCTCGTTTCGTCCCTATCGTCTCGGCGCTGCGCGCCTATCCGCCGGTCTCCGGCAAGGGAGAAGGTGAACCCATGCCTAATGATGCGCGTGGTGCTCCGCGTTGCGTTTGCGCGTCGCCGCCGCCTTCTTGGCGGAAGCAGAACGCTCGGCCGCCGAGCGCGAGCTTGACGCTTTGCCGCCGGCCTTGCCGCCCTTGTGCGCCGCCGGATGGCCGGTGTGCTTGCCGCGGCCCGAGCCGCCCGCCTTCTTGCCGCCGCCATCGTCCTTGTTGACGGTCGCCCAGGCTCGCCGCTCGGCTTCCTTCTCCGAGACGCCGCGCTTTTCGTAGCCCTCGGCGATATGGTCGGCCTTGCGCTCCTGCTTGTCGGTGTATTTCGATTTGTCTCCGCGTGGCATTTTTCTTCTCCTGTTGCGCCGGGAGGAGCCGCTACGGCTCCTTCTTCGTTTTGACCGCGTCGCCGAGATCGGACCGCTCGGGGTCCTTGTTGTTCTCGCCGGCCGCGTCGCGATCCTCGTCGGGATCGTCCTTGGCTGGCAGGTAGCCTCTCGGCCGATTGGCTTTCGGACCTTCCCAACGTGGCCATTGATCGGATGTGCCTGGACGTCCGGTACGGGGTGAATTGCTCATCATTGCCTCGCTTTCAGAGAGCCGGTCAGCCCTCGGCCTTCATGGTTCGTGCGATTTCAAGCAGCTTGTCGCGGTCGTGCCCGTGCTCGCGGATCAGCTCGCGCGCCTGCTTCGGTGAAAGGTCGGTGTTCTCGGCCAGGAACCGCACGTCCGGATCGTCGCCGCCCTTGGTCGGCAGCCTTGCGTCTTGTGCCGTTCGGCCAGCGCCCGGGCGATGTGGAAGTTTGCTTTTATCCATCGTTTTCTCCTTCCGATAACCAACCCTTGGCGAAAGGACTGGTTCCTTCGCCGAGCTGGCGACCGCGATGAGGCAGGGCGCCTGAAACGGGCGGCTGCGGTCGTGCGGGGCCGGGGCTATGCCTTCTCGTTTTCGTGCCCGCGCTCGGCAGCTTCCTTCTTGCGGCGCAGCACTTCGTCGGTGCCGACGATGTCCTTCGCGCCACCGCTGATGGCGGTGGAGACGACCGCGGGCGGATCGCTCGCCGGGAAACTATCTTCGAGACCGGACTGCAATTGTTCTTCCAGCGTGTCCGGGTTCTCCGAGCGTCCTTGCGTGCGGCGGCCGTCGATCTGTTCCACATCCTGTTTGGCGTCGGGATGCTCGCGCACATTGCGCAGCGTGGACACGACGAGTTCGATCGCGAACTCCTTCATTGCCTCGACGTCTCCCGTGACGACGTCCGCTTCTTCGATGACGCGGATGAGGGACGCCTCGACCTTGTCCATCTCGCTCTTGCCTTGGCAGCGCGCCAGCTTCTGGCTCAGGGCGGTGATGAGCAGCGGAGCGAAGGTCGAATAGGCCTGCATACGTGTCTCATCGACACGTTCGGGGTGAAGTGTGCGCACGGACATTGTTGCCTCCGTTCAAACGTCCTGCCGACGGCCGAGCCGCCGGGGTTTCGGAGGAACCAAGGGGAGGGGAAGAAGTTCCAAATTGGATGTTCTGGGCGGCGTCCCGCGAAGGGATCGCGGGACGCCTGCTTAAGCTCAGCGCTGGCCGCCCTTGCGGCCGGCTTCGGATGCACGTTCGCGGTCTTCGGCGAAGTTGCCGCTGCCGCCCCGGTGCTGACCTGAATCCTGCTGACGCATGTTGCGGTCCTCGGCCTGCTGCTGGCCGCGACGCTGATCGTCGCGGTTCTTGTGGCTCTGCTGGCCTGCTTTGACGTGCTGTTGGTGAGTTCCGCCTTGATTAGGCATATCTGCAGCTCCGTTGTTGGGGATTGGTCTTCGGGGTTTGATTCAAGGAGGTTCGACCGCCTTGAGCAATGAGAACCGCTGCCCGCGATCGATGTTCCCCCACGAAATATTTCGTGAATCCTTTTAGCCCGACCATGCCGCGACAGCCTTGTCGTGCGTCGCCGGTCCGCGCGTGCGCCAGGGCCCGGGGCCACGGTCGGTCTCTTTCCTACGACTGAAGTCGGAGTGGCTCGCGCATTGGGCCCTCGACGGCAACCAAAGCGGAGGCTTCGAGTTGGTAGCGGTCGTCGACGAAGTCCCCTTCATCGGCGCCGTTTTGGGTGCCCGCCGTTTCCGCGCAAATGGCGGGCACATACCATCCACAATCATTGGAACCAGGAAGTCGCGCGGCCGGCTTCGAAAGCGAGACGACGTTTTGACCTTTATTTCTGCAAAGCCCAATCTGCGAGAGCCCGAAAGCCTGCCCGCGAACGACAATCGCCTCTCCGTCCTCGCCGACACCTCGATTCTCCAATTCCTCAACGACGACGACGATGTCACCGACATCGCCAGGCGCGCCGAGCGCCTTGGCAATGCCGTGGTGATTGTGATGGCGCTTTGCCTGATCGTTGCGCCGGCGATTTACCTCACCCTGGCCTACGGCCTGTAGCCGCAAAAAACTCGCCGAGCCTTGCGGCTGTCTCGGCCGGCGCCTCCTCGGGAAAGAAATGCCCGCCGGGCATCGTCCCGCCGCTGACCCCGCCGCTGACGTCGTCGGCCCACTCCCGCCACAGTGCCAGCGGACCGCCCTCTCGCGCGTACCATTCGGCGAGCGCGCCATGTCCGCTCCATAGCGCAAGCATCGGGCAGCCGATGCGCCGGCCGGCTTTGCGGTCCGCCTGGTCGTGCTCACGGTCGAGCGTCGCTGCCGCACGGTATTCCTCGCAGATGGCGTGCGCGTGGGCTGGATCGCGCAAGGCCTCGGCATAAGCCTGCCGGACCTCGTCGGGAAAGGCGGCAGGCGAGGAACCCCAGCCAGCCAGCGCGCTGTCGACGATCGCATCCGCGGCCGCGGTCATGATCGTCTCCGGCAGCGGCTCGGCTTGCGCCAAGAGCGACCAGGGCCAATAGCCCAGCGCCAGCCGGGCGTCGGCCCTGTCCCAGACATCGGCGGTGGGTACGATGTCGAGCACGGCAAGCTTCTCGACGCGGTCCGGGTGGTCCAGCGCCAGGCGATACGCAACGCGTCCACCGCGATCGTGGCCGGCAACCATGAAGCGGACAAAGCCGAGCTTCGTCATCAGCGCCGCGAGGTCGGCAGCCATGGCGCGCTTGGCGTAGGGCGCATGATCCGGATCGGATGGCGGACAGGAGCTTTTGCCGTAGCCGCGCAAGTCGGCGCAGACGACGCTAAAGCGGTCGATCAGCTTCGGCGCCACGTCGCGCCACATCAGATGCGTTTCGGGGAAGCCGTGCAGCAGGAGCAGCGCCGGGCCGCTGCCGGCAGTCCGGATGAATGTCCGTGCCGCGCCCGTATCGACTTCCGCGCTTTCGAAACCGCCGAACATGCTTTCTGCTCCACAGGCGGAATGGCCGCGGGCGGGATGGTTGCTCGGGCCGCGGCTTCTCTCGGCTGGCGCCTTCCGTGGTCAGCTCCAGGCGGATTTGACTGTAAGGGACGCCTCGAATATCTGGCCTCTCTTGTCGGTGCGCATTTTGATGGTGATCTTGAGGTTATCACTGTTCGGCATCTCGTCGCGCGCGACATCCTGCAAGATCCTGAGCGCCTCCTTTCGCGCGTTTTCTGGTGAGGAGAAGAGCTGCCCCTCGCTGTCCATTTGCGTGTGCACGGTGTTGTACAAATCGAAGTAGAAGCGTTCCATCCGCGAAAGCATCCGCCGCAACCTGGACGTTCAATCCCTGCGCGCGATCATGGTTCCAAAGGACCGTCTTGGCCGGGGACTGCTTGCCGGCGGCTGGCGGTGTGGTGGTCCGCTGCAACCCGGCCCGGCTCTGCAACGTTAGGCCCTTGCAAAATCCACAACGGGCGGCCGCGCATGCTGGAACCCCTTTATCTGAACCTGGGTCAGCACGATGCTCTCTCCGAAAGCGAGAAGGCGTTGCTGGCCAGCGCCACATCGGTGGAGAAGTATTTCGTCGCCGGGGAGGATCTCGTCGCCGAAGGATCAAGGCCGACTTTCAGCACCCTCATCGTCGACGGGATTGCCGCGCGCTACAAGGTGCTGGAGGACGGCGGCCGGCAGTTCACCGCGCTCCATGTTGCCGGCGATTTCGTCGATCTGCACGCTTTTCTCCTGAAGACCATGGACCATGGCATCGTCGCGCTGTCGCCCTGCCATATCATCGCGGCGGAGCACAGCAAGTTGCGGGAAATCACCGAAAAGGCCCCGCATTTGACGAGGCTGCTCTGGTTGGACACGCTGGTGGACGGCGCCATCCACCGGGAATGGATCGTGGCCATGGGACGCCGCTCCAAGACCGCGCATCTGGCGCATCTGATATGCGAACTCTTCGTCAGGCTGCAGGCCGTGAAGAAGACGCGGGTCATGAGCTTCAATCTGCCGCTGTCGCAGGCCGAACTCGCCGATGTGCTCGGTCTGTCCGTCGTCCATATGAATCGGGTCATCGGCACGTTGCGGCGCATGAACGTCATCAACTGGACCAACCACCTGATCGACATCCTCGACTGGAACCGTCTGGTCGCCATTGCGGAATTCGACCCGACCTATCTCAGCATGAGGAACGAGCCAAGGTGAGGACGCGTCAGCGCGGCGGCCCTTGGTCGTCGCCAGACCACAGCGCGTCGAGCATCGAGAGTGCCGCGCTCGGGTCGGCCGTCCTCAGCAGGCCCTGCCGGGCGGCGGCCTGCTTGAAAGCGTCGAAGGCGACCGCCGGACGGCAAATGCCCGCCATGGCGTCGTTCACCAGCCGTGCCGCCGCGACATAGTCGGGCGCTTCCTTGTTCTTCCAGGCTCCGTCCAATGCCTTCCTTGCGTCGGCGATGGACGAAACCACCATTGAGCCGCCAGTGACGAAGCGGATGGTGAGCGGCAGGAATCTACTCATCCCCGGTCACCATCCAAGCCATTGTTGCGCGCGCCAGGCGAGGCCGGCGAAGGGCGCCACGGTCACCGCCGCTGCCGCCAGAATGAAAAGATAATTGTTGGTCCGAAAGGGTCTCATCGTTGCCACCACATGTTTTGGATCGTCATAACGAGGATGCCGCCGACCGGTTGCACGGGCAGGCGCTGAAGAAGCGGCAAGCTAGTTATTCGCCGGCCGGCTGGGCGGCTGCGGGCGGTACGGCGGGCGCGGCCTGAGCGGCACGTCGGCGCGCGAGGACTGGATCGACCAGGGTGGCCCGGCACCCTGGCGCAGAAATGATCTGGACAGTGTGCCGATCAGATTTCGAATTTCCATGGGACTCTCCTCGTAGAGTCCCCCCAAGCTGCGAGCGACTAGCACTCCGGCAGCATCCGCGCATTTAACTTTGATGTAGCTGGGCCAGGCTCTGCCTCGTCCGCAGCCTCTACCGAAAGCCAACCTTTTCGGCCGGCATGCGTTGTCTCTTCGATAGCGTTGTCTCTCGAGACGAGGATGACGAATGCCCCGGTGCCCCACCGCCACCCGGTGGCAAACACGACGAACGGCGCCACATGGCGCTGACCGCGGGGTTGACGCTGCCGATCCTGCCGAAGGAACGGCTCTCCCCGATCGTTGGCGGTTGACGAACCCATAGGAGGATCCAATGAAGAAAGCACTTCTTGGCTTCGCCATTGTCCTGATGTCCGGCCAAATGCCGGGAATGACTGCCGCGGCCCAAACACAGCTGGAGAATCCGCAGATCGAGGATTGCCAGGTCAAACCGGACGCCAATGCGACCCCTAATCAGACCGGCGAGCAGCTGAAAACGCAGGCCCCGAAAGCGCAGGCCAATGATCAGTCCAACAACCTGACCGCCAGCCTCGCGCCTTGCGACGGTGTGCTGAAGCCTCCGCCCACCGGAGACAAGAACGCTACCGCTCCGCCGGCCGACACCAGCCAGATGCCGGTGATCAAGCCGGGCGAGGTCCCGCCGCAGACGTCGAAGTAGAACGCCTCATCGGTCTGGCAGGAAACTTTTCCCGCGCGGACGAGTTACTGCCTGTGCAGTTCCCGGATACCCGAACTGCTTCCCACAATTGCCGCCCCGGCTCTCCCATCCGGGGCGGTTTTTTGCCGGCGGCGGGCCCGGCACGCCCTGCCTCGGTGCCTTATCTTCTCGGCTCCGAAGCACGGAACCATCGGGCCCGCGCCGAATTGTCCTCAGCGGGCCGCGTCAGCCGGACCTGGTGGTAAAGAGAACAGGGTTTGGTTTCTCCGGCTTCACACCCTGGCCAACGAAAAGGCAGTCGAGCTCTTGTCCCACCC